>JARFRF010000089.1 GCA_029287395.1 Methyloceanibacter sp.
GGTGAAGAGAGCGACGAGGCATCGGAGGACGGTCAATCGGAACCGGACTCGACTGAGGACCAAGGAGACGAGGCACAGGCGCAAGATGGCACCGAGCTTGCCCAAGAATCGGACGCCGAACCTGACGACAGGGCTGAAGACACACTGGAGGATCAGGAGGACGGTCCAACTGATCAGCTTGACGACGATGCGGACGCGGCGGATTTACCGCGCCGCTCCGACCCCTGGCGTCCGAACTTTTCGGTACTCGATGACCCCTCGGCGTTCGGCTACAAGATCTTCACGGACGAGTTCGACGAGATCGTCACAGCTGAAGACCTTTGCGACCCGGACGAACTCGACCGCCTCCGGTCATTCCTCGATAAACAGCTCGTTTCGCTCCAAGGCGCGGTGGCGCGGCTTGCCAACCGGCTGCAGCGGCGGCTGCTGGCGCAGCAGGATCGCGGCTGGGACTTCGACCTGGATGAAGGAACGCTCGATGCGGCACGTCTTACACGTGTCATCATCGACCCCATGCACCCCCTAACATTCAAACAGGAACGCGACACCGAGTTTCGCGACACGGTGGTCACGCTGCTGCTCGACAATTCGGGCTCGATGCGCGGCCGACCGATCATGGTTGCCGCCTGCTGCGCCGACATCTTAGCGCGCACGCTGGAAAGGTGTGGGGTCAAGGTAGAGATTTTGGGGTTCACCACGCGGGCTTGGAAGGGCGGCCATGCGCGCGAAGCCTGGCTCAACGCCATGAAGCCTCCCCTGCCCGGGCGCCTCAACGATTTGCGTCACATCGTTTACAAGGCGGCTGACATGCCGTGGCGACGAGCGAGGCGTAATCTTGGCCTGATGATGAGAGAAGGTCTCCTCAAGGAGAACATCGACGGCGAAGCTTTGGCCTGGGCCCATAAGCGCCTCTTGGCGCGGCCCGAACAGCGGCGCATCCTAATGATGATCTCGGACGGGGCGCCGGTCGATGACTCGACGCTGTCGGTTAACTCGGGCGCATATCTGGAGAAACATCTGCGCCAGGTGATCCACGAGATCGAGACGCGCTCGCCGATCGAACTGCTGGCCATCGGCATCGGCCATGACGTGACGCGCTACTATCGCCGCGCCGTCACGATTACGGATGCGGAGGAACTCGCGGGCGCGATGACTGACAAACTGGCTGAACTCTTCGACGAAGACTCCGCACTTCGGGCGTTGCAGCGGGCCAATCCCAGCGCTGCGCGCGCAAGGCGAAAGGTGCTTCACTAGGTGACGGCGAATATGCGAAAAGTCACAGCGGCACTGGCGGCCGGTTTCCTATGCATTGCCGCCTTGTCGTTGAGCGCGCCCGCGCTCGTGGCCAAGCCGAGCACCCCTCTTTCTGGTCCGACGGCCGAGCGCGTTTCGGTCGTCCCCATCACGTTCGACCGAGATGACTCAAGCAAAACGAAGTTCGGAAAACTGACCTTTCGTGGCGGGCTCAACATTTTCGCTCGCTCAGTGCATTTCGGCGGCTATTCGGCGATCGCCCTGAACAGGTCCGGCACAACCCTCCTAGCCCTGTCAGACGCAGGTTCATGGATGCGTGCCACGCTCGACTATGACGGGCGTTGGCTAAAAGGACTGTCGGACGTCACCCTCGGTCCAATCCTCGGCAAAGACGGTAAGCCCGTTCGCTCGGAGTCCCGCCAGGATGCGGAGGGAATTGCTTTGCTCGCTGGCGACACGCGCAACGGCAACGCACTCGTCTCGTTCGAACGGGATCACCGCATCATGCGCTACCCGTTCACGCCGGAACGCTTTGGGCCTCCAGATGGCATGATCCCGCTGCCGAAAGCGGGGCGCGCCATGGGCGACAATCAGGGCCTGGAGGCTCTCGCCGTAATCCGGTCGGGCCGCATGAAGGACACGGTGGTTGCGTTCTCGGAACGCCTCAAGGACCGGAACGGCAATCTGATTGGCTGGCTGATCGGCGGCCCGGCGCCTGGCGCGATAACGGTGCGCAGGCTGGGCGGGTTTGACATCACTGGGGCCGCAGGCCTCCCCGATGGCGGCCTTCTGCTTTTGGAACGGCGCTTCCGCTACAGTGAAGGCGTGAAAATGCGCATCCGCCGGATAAAGGCCACAGACCTCAGGCGGGGCCGTTTGGTCACTGGCGATGTCCTGATCGAAGCCACCGACATTCTGAATATCGACAATATGGAAGGCATCGCGGTTCACCGCGCACCAGATGGCGAGAACGTCATCACACTGGTGTCGGACGACAACTTCAGCGGCTTTCAGCGCTCGCTGATCATGCAATTCACGCTGCCCTGAGGGCGCTAGAAGCGCCCAAACGGTTACGAGGTCGCTTGTGCCTCGGTGGCCTTGGCGATCTCCCGCTTCAGGCGCCTTGCTTTCAAGGAAAGCTCATCGTCAGCGGCCTTGAGCAGATAGGCGTCCAAACCCCCGCGGTGCTCAACGGTGCGAAGGGCGCTCGCGGACACGGTGAGTCGCACATCCTTCTTCAGTGTCTCACTCTGAAGTGTGACATTGCTCAGGTTAGGCAGGAAGCGGCGCCGGGTGCGGCGCTTGGCATGGCTCACATTGTTGCCGGTGAGCACGGCTTTGCCGGACAGCTCGCAGCGACGGGCCATAGTCCTTGTCCTTCCAACGAAAATCTTGTGATTACCCGCCGCTGCTCGTGACTTTCCACAAGCGCGAGGCTTAAGGCGGCGAGATATACGGGGATGACCGATTTCGGTCAAGATGCCAGCGCTATTTCCACCTGTCCGCCGAATTGACGAATCCAACTAATCCTGCTCACTGGTCCCACGAGGGAGACAAGTGACTGGAGACGAGGAAGGGCTGCGATTGATGCGGGTCGCACGACATGTCTTGATCACTGCGGCTGTGGCCGCGTTGATCGTCTGCGCCACGGGCCTGCAGTCCCCCGTCCTAGAGTCGCCTCCCCGAGCGGGCGTCGACGTTGCCCACGCAGAAACAGGCTCCGAGGATCAGATGTCGGACCCCGATGCGGATCTCGGCACGCGCGGCTCGATTCTCGATGAAGGCGATCCCTTCCCCATAGAGGGCCTTTATAACGACAAGAGTCAGCCTGATGCGGAGGCGGACCAGCCCGGCGGAGCACCACTCGCGGCTCCGAGACCGGAGCGCCTCGACACTTCGGCCCGCTTTCAAGTGACCTACAATGTCAGCCTAGGCCGGTTCAATCTTGGCAATTTCAACGTTGCAGGCACGGTCCAGAACGGCCAGTACAGCTTGCGCGGCAACGGCGTCTTCTCGGTGCTGAAGGGCTGGGTGTTCAATTGGCAGGGCTCGATCAACGGCTTTGGCGAGGCGACCACGGATGGCGCGAACCCGCGCTCCTACTCATTCAGCCAGAGCAATGGGAAATATCGCGAACGCCTCCGCATCAATTTCGGAGACGGCTACGTTCAGTCGGTCACGATCTGGCCGAAGCCCCGCCCCTACCCCGGCGAGATCGAGGTCACGAAGGAGCAAGTCCAGCACGTGGTCGATCCGCTCAGCGGCGCCTTCCTCACCGCGCGCTCCGACAACCCACGCGCCAACCTCAAGGTCTGCGATCAGCTGATCCCGGTCTTCGACGGCCGCTCCCGCTATGACCTCGTCCTGAAGCCGAAAAGGCGCGTGATGGTTCAGAACCGCGGCTCCTCCAACTACTCAGGGCCCGCTGCCGTCTGCCAGGTGAAATTCGTGCCCATCTCCGGCTACCCCCGCGGCGACCCGGGGATTGAGGAATTGCGCCAAGCCAATGGCATCGAAGCCTGGCTTGTGCCCTTGAAGGGCACTGGCATGTACGTGCCCTACCGCATCGTCGTTCCCGCCTTCGGGGGCTACACCGCGGACGTGGTGGCCACAACCATGCGCGCGGGCCGCTTAGGCCGCGCCGAGGCTCGCTAGGTCGGCCAAGGGTAAAGGCTCGCCCCCAAACCACAACATGTCGTGGAGAACAGAGCCCGAAAATTTACGAACCCCTGATTCGTCACCGCTCTGTTCACGGTGCGGGCTTACGAGCGGTCCGCCTTGCGATCGCCCAGAAACAAGATCTAGCCGACATCCCGCGGGCGTAGGCGGCTATCGAACGCTCTCAGAATGCCGTGACAGGGAGCAGCAACGGCAAAGGGTTTCTCATATAGAGCTATGCTAGAGCCCCGCGACACGCTCGCTGCCGCCCCAACCGTTAACGCGCAACCCGAAAACCACAATATGTCGTAGGGAACAGGGCCCGAAAATTTACGAACCCCTGATTCGTCGCCGCTCTGTTCACGCTGCGCTCCGGGATCGTGGAAACCCGCGCAAGAAACGATTGCTAGATGTAGCGAAGGCGCGCGAAGCTGCTTACATGAGGGTACATAGGGATGCCTCGCATCATTGTGCCAGTTTGGGACGGAACATAAGCTGAATATGCCTGAGTCAGCGATTCGGACGGGATTCGTTCTCCTCCCGTTCGCAAGCCAGCCGGTATCGCGTTAAGAATTTCTCTGTATGTCTAAAGACTTATCCACGCAATCCACAGGCGCCCAGACGACTGGATCTCACGGCCCGCCCAACCGCGGCCGGGGCGTCACCGCCATTTTGGGGCCCACGAACACCGGCAAGACGCATCTAGCCATCGAGCGCATGCTGGCGCATGAGGTCGGCGTTATCGGCCTACCGTTGAGGCTGCTTGCGCGCGAAGTCTACGAGAAGGTGGTTTTAAAGGCGGGCCCCGGCGAAGTCGCCCTGATCACCGGGGAAGAAAAGATCAAGCCGCCGCGTGCCCGGTTCTATGTTTGCACCGTGGAAGCCATGCCGCGAGAGTTGGAGGCCGATTTCGTCGCGATCGACGAAATCCAGCTCGCTGCCGATGCGGAGCGGGGCCATGTTTTCACCAACCGCCTATTCCACGCGCGCGGCGCATCAGAAACTCTCCTACTGGGCGCAGCGACCATGCGCGAAGCGATCCGCGAGCTTTTGCCCGGCGCCAATCTCGTATCGAGGCCGCGCATGTCGAGTTTGTCCTACGCAGGCGAGAAAAAGATCACGCGCTTGCCGCGCAGGTCGGCCATCGTCGCTTTCTCCGCGAATGACGTGTACGCCATTGCCGAACTCGTGCGGCGCCAACGTGGGGGCGCGGCTGTGGTTCTCGGCGCCCTATCCCCGCGCACCCGCAACGCCCAGGTGGCCCTCTACCAAAATGGCGATGTCGACTATCTGGTAGCAACGGACGCTATCGGGATGGGCCTCAACCTCGATCTCGACCATGTCGCCTTTGCTGGCGTGCGGAAGTTCGACGGACACACGCATCGCAACCTGAACCCATCTGAGATCGGTCAGATCGCCGGGCGTGCCGGACGTCACATGAATGACGGCACATTCGGCGTCACAGGTCAGGCGGGGCCTTTCGACGCCGAACTCATCGAAAGGCTTGAAAGCCATGCCTTCGATCAGGTGGGTGTCTTGCAATGGCGCAGCCGCAGGCTGAACACATCTTCGATCGAAGCCCTGAAAGAGAGCCTACGTGAGACGCCGGTTCACCCGCGTCTCATCCGCTCACGCATGGTCGACGATGTCATCGCGCTAGAGAACGTGACGCGCGACGAGGCCGTGTGCAACATGGCTAGCTCGCCCACCGCCGTCGGGCTGCTCTGGGACATGTGCCAAATTCCGGACTACCAGCGCGTCTCCCCAACAGACCACGCGGACTTGGTTGGCACGCTATTCGGCTATGTCATGAGCGACGAAGGCAAGATCCCCGAGGATTGGTTTGCTCGCCAAGTGGCGCAAGCGGACCGGACCGAGGGTGACCTCGACACGCTTTCAAATCGCCTTGCACAGATTCGAACCTGGACATTTGTCTCCCACCGCGCTCAATGGCTCTTCGATCCGGAGCACTGGCAAGAACGTACCCGGACGATCGAGGATAAGCTGTCCGATGCGCTTCACGAACGACTGACGCAACGCTTCGTCGACCGCCGGACCAGCGTCCTCATGCGCCGATTGCGCGACAAGGAGGAAATGATGGCTGAGATCGGCGAAGACGGACAGATCCTGGTCGAAAACCACTTTGTGGGACGGCTTGACGGATTCCGCTTCACGCCAGATTCGTCCAGCGATGGCATCCATGGGAAGGCGGCGCGCAACGCAGCAACCCAGATTCTGGCCAGCGAACTCTCACGGCGCGCAGAGGCGCTCGGTTCAGCCGCCGACGATACGATCACGCTGTCGAGCAATGGCCGCATCTTGTGGCAAGGCTGCGAAATCGGGCGGCTGGTAGCCGGCGACACCGCTTTGAAGCCCCGTATTGAAGTCTTTGCCGACGAAACTCTGAGCGCGCCCGATAAGGCGCGGGTTTCGACACGGTTGGACGCCTGGCTCGCCGCTTACCTCGATGCCAAGCTGAAGCCGCTTATGGAGCTGAGCAACGCTGACGACCTTACGGGCCTTGCACGCGGGCTAGCCTTTCAGATCACGGAGAATCTGGGTGTCCTTCGGCGCGAAGGGGCATCCGACGATATCAAGGCATTAGACCAGTCCGATCGAAGCCAGCTGCGCAAATATGGCGTTCGCTTCGGGGCCTTCAATCTTTATTTCCCCGCGCTTCTGAAGCCCGCCGCGGCTGAACTTCTCTTGCAGCTCTGGGCGCTTCATGGTGGCCACGGTCACGGTATCGACATTGACGCGATG
>JARFRF010000092.1 GCA_029287395.1 Methyloceanibacter sp.
CAGTACCGTGAGGTGATACCGGCAGAGTGTTTCGCGCCACTGATCCCACCGCTGAATGGCTCTAGCTTGGCCGAAGCGAGAGCCGCGTCGTAGCAACGCGACGATAAATAACGGCCGTGGTCAGGGCACGGCATCGGCTCCAAGGGAGCCCATTCGTGGGAAACCTTGCTGCCGAGAACGTGTCCGAGGGGCCGACAGGTCCCGCGGCGCCGACCAGACGTCCCGAACGGGCGGGTGGTTCGACATCGCAACAGGGAGGCGGGGCCGACAAAGCTCCGCCTTTCCTTGTTTCTGCTCTCGTTTTCTCCCCTTTAGCTGCTCGCATGCCGTCGATAAGATCGCGCCGTCATGCATCTGAGGTTCAAGAAACAATCCCGACGCCTCACCGGGGTGGCCGCGGCCCTGTTGATCCTTGGCGCGCTTGCTGGCTGCGGCACGACGAGTTCCATTGGGGGTGGCAGCAGCAATAGTGGCCCTGAAGCAGGCACTGACACGAACATGGGCGGGCTTTGGAGCGGCGGACGCAAAGAAAACGGCTTTCCAGGCTTCACGAAAAAGCCTGGTCCGAACGATCGTCCTACCCGCGTTGCCTGGGTTTCGGCGCGCGCCTCACAATGCGGATTTGTGTTCAATCCAACGCAATTGCGCGCGAGCTATTTTCTGTTCGAGCAATCCTACGGGGCGAACCGAAAAAGGATGGACGACATCCAGAGGGCTTATGACTACTCATTCGAGTCGACGACCGCCCGCGCCAAGGAAAACGCCAACTACTGCACAAAAGAACGCGTCGACGAAATACGTCCAGAATTGAACCGGTTTCTCGCAGGAGATTTCCGGACGTTCTAAGTAGCAAAAGAGAGACCAAAAGCTCAGGGACTTGTCGCTGGTTTCGGAGAAACCTGAATCTCCACCTGATCAGGAACCGATGCCACGCTTGGCACGGCACCGACACCAGGGGCACTTCCTATGCTCGGTACCGTCAAAGGCCATCCAAAGCCGAGGACCGCGAGCGCCAGCGCAATCAAGACCCCAGCCGTGGCGGCGGCTATTTTGAATGTCCTCCATGGCACCCAAAAGCCATCATCCAGCGGTTCGGCCACGATCGTTGAGATCTCCGCCTCCTCTCCGGCAAGAATAGCCTCAAACGCCGCTTCGAGCCGCGCGTGCGCATGCTTCAAAGCTATCACACGCGCGTTTAAGACATCATCCTCTTCAAGAACCCTGTCGATGGCACGTGTTTGCTTGCGTGCAAGCTGGCCGTCCACGTACGCCACCAAAAGTTCGTCGCTGAGTTCGGTCATGATGTAGCTCTATGCCCCTCGGGATATAGCGTTTCGACAATCGCGGCGGCCTGTGCTGGCGGGCGATCGCTAAGTCGATCCGCCAAGGATGTACTCATACGAATGAGCCGCGCGGCGATCATCTCCGGCGAAACATCGAGGATCCGGCCCGCGTCCTCATGCTCCAAGCCTTCGCCATAGACGAGCAGCAGTGTGAGCCGCTGTTGAGGCGGCAATGCAACGAGAAAGGTGACAATAGGTTCGTCGCGATAACCTGTTTCGGCGTCATCGAACAGCGCACCGAATGCGACGTCGTCGATCTTGGCTAACGACATGGGATCAGACTCGCCGCTCAGCTCTTGCCGCCATTGATGGTAAATCTCACCAAAGGCCCATACATCGAGCGAGGTCCCGCGCTGATAGCGATGTTGCTGCGCAAGCATGTGATGCAGGGACCGTCGCAATAGGCCGTGCCCTGCATCGCGTCCCCCAGCGAGCACATCGGCGAATCGCTGAAGCCTCGGTACCATCGCAACAAGGCCGAGTCTGATGGAGTCATAGAAATCTTCGGTCTGCACGACTTAATCCTCAACGCCTCGGTTCGAAATAGCGCCGCGCCGGAGTCTTCCCAACGAATCAATAGGATACCATATTTCTTTGGCAACTTGGACGGGTACCGTTAACCTTGCCTCCGCATGAATACTTGCTTGTAAAACGGCTCTGCCCAATCTTTGCGCGAAAGGGGGGTCCTTCTGATGACGGCCGTAACCCGCGGTTCACAACCGGCGGAGCGGGGCGTTGCTGAGCCTGTTCAAGAGCAGGGCGCGGCGACGACCGTCGACTCAGCGGCCGTTGGGAGGCGAACAACAGCTGCGGCTGCGGACACTACGAAAGGTACAATCCGCGGACGGCTCGCGGAGCGCATGGCGGAAATTGCCCAGAAGTCTGGATATCAGCCCCCAGTGTCAGCCTCGACTCAAGTGCCACCTCCGATACCGAGCTCCGCGCAACCAGCTCATGCGGATCAGTCGACAACGAATGACGCGGTAAGGGCTGCGACACCTCCAAACCCTTCTGCGCCGGTGGAGAAGACTGCAACACCCGCAGCCCCAAAATCTAGAGCTGAGCAAAAGATCCCGACTGCCAGTGAATTATTTGACAGGCTCAAAGCGGAGCACCAGTCGCTACTGCGCAAGCTCCACGAACGCGTCTTCGACGCTCCACGAGAACAACTTTTCTTTGTGTCGACGAAAAACCCGGAAGCCCTGTCAACTCTGACCATTGCGAGCCCGAACCGTACGTATGGGCACGACTATCGTCCAGTCCCCTGCCAGGTTTTCGACTGGGCTCTTAATCAGATTCCTGAGGACCTGTCGGGTTTCACCTTTGTGGACTACGGCGCTGGTAAAGGCCGCGCCATGCTACTGGCTGCAGAGCGTCCCTTCGCGGCGGTGGCCGGTGTCGAGTTCGCCGAGGAACTTCACGACAATGCGGAGATGAACATCGCGCAGTATCCGCGTTCGAAAATGCGATGTCGCAATGTTGAGTGCATTTTGGAGGACGCTGTGCAGGTCGGTCCGCCTGAAGGAGCTTCGGTGCACTACTTCTTCAACCCATTCGACCGTGAAGTCTTCGCCGAGGTGCTCAAAAACATCGTGAGGGCCTATCGGATGAAGCCCCGTCGGCTCTACCTTGTGCTGATCGATCCGATCGCGATCGACCTAGTCGATGCCAGCGGCGTTTTCGCGCGGGTTGAACCAACACAAGTTGATGTGATCAAGCTGAGCGTTTTGAGTCTGCACACCGTGGCTGTTTACCGGTCCTTGGCGTAGCGGCTTTCTGCTTTCCAAGCGACCGAGCGGCTCTATTTCACACCAAGTTTCTTCTGCAGGCTCGACGACGACGTCGTGTATTGGAAGATGAGCTTCTTGTCGGGGAAAATAATGCGATGTGCGGCCTGCGCCATCAGCGCTCCCTCGTGAAAGCCTGATAAAATCAGCTTTAGCTTACCTGGGTAGGTATTGATGTCCCCAATGGCGAAGATGCCCTGCTCGCTCGTCTCGAACTTTTCCGTGTCCACCGGGATAAGGTTCTCTTCGAGATTGAGCCCCCAGTTCGCGACCGGCCCAAGTTTCATCGTCAGCCCAAAGAATGGCAACATGACCTCGGTCTCTTGCTCGAACGTGGAACCGTCGGGTGATTTCACCGTAACGCCCGTCAATTGGCCGTTGTCGCCATGGAGCGTGGTGACCTGACCCAGCTTGAAAGAAATATCTCCGCCGTCAACGAGCTCCATCATCTTCTGAACGGAGGCCGGCGCCGCGCGAAAATCCGACCGCCGATGCAACAACGTCAAAGACTTGGCCACGGGTTGTAGGTTTAGTGTCCAGTCGAGAGCAGAATCTCCACCGCCCACAATGAGAACGTCCTTGTTCCTGAACGCATCCATTTTGCGGACGGAGTAAAAAACCGATGTGTCTTCGTAGGCTTCTATACCTGGCAGCGGTGGCCGCTTCGGTGTGAATGAACCACCGCCTGCAGCGATAACGATCACTTTACACTCGAATGGCGTTCCGGCGTCAGTGACGAGCCGAAAGCCGTCTCCGGTCTTCTCGATAACGTCGACTCGCTCGCTAAAGTGAAACTCGGGACCGAATGGCTCGATTTGCTCCATAAGCTGATCCGTGAGCTGCTGGCCAGTCACGACCGGAATAGCAGGGATATCGTATATTGGCTTCTCGGGATAAAGCTCCGCACACTGACCACCTGGGCGATCGAGAATATCGATAACGTGACACTTAACGTCGAGCAGTCCAAGCTCGAACACGGCGAAGAGCCCGACTGGCCCCGCACCGATAATGACAACATCGGTCTTAATGACGTCTACTGACATAATGCCTCAGAATTGCTTTTCTGGAATCCGAACCGCGAGCCCGTCTAGCTCTTCGGTCAGCTTGATTTGACAAGACAGCCGGCTCGAAGGACGGACGTCGAATGCGAAATCGAGCATATCTTCTTCCATTGCATCGGGCTCACCTGTCGCCTCACGCCATGCCTCTTCCACGTAAACGTGGCATGTTGCGCAAGAACAGGCGCCGCCGCACTCGGCCGCAATTCCCCGCACCGAA
>JARFRF010000140.1 GCA_029287395.1 Methyloceanibacter sp.
TCTTCCACGAAGCGGTGCGAGGGCTGATCGCGCCGCTCGATGGCACCAACCGAGCCGTAGGGCTCCAGCAGTCGATCGAGGTCCTCGATCACGCGAGACGCGTCGGCGCCGGGTGCGAGCCGGATAACCGCATCGTTGAACGCACCCTCCATGTCGAACGCGCCTTCCGCCCCTTCGCGGTCAATCCAGGCCACGGCAAAAAATCTGTCGTCGGGAATGTGGAGGCCCGGCCGCAAGGTCTGGACATACTCAGGAGAGAGCCCGATGCCGGTAATGCGGAATTCCTCTAGGCGTCCGTTGAGAATGGCGCGCAAGGTGCTGCCGAGCTCGACATTGTTCGCCTCAGCGAACGCTTCCCCGATGGCAACCTCGTCCGTGGAGCCCGGGGTCGGCGCCGAACCCTTGCGAAGATGGAGTCGCGACAGCGCACCGTGCTTATCGCTGAGCGAGATCATGCGTGCGGAGACCGGGAGCCGCGAGCCGGGCCAATCGACGATCACCTCCTTAACGATACGCGGCTCGATCGTGGCCACGCCCGGGATTGCCTCAAGCTGCGCCACGATGGACAGCGGCGCGCGCTTCACGGTGACGAAGATGTGGGGAAAGCGTGACTTGTCATAGAAGCGGTTCTGCGCTGCTTCCAGCGAGTAGAAGGTGGAGATCGCCGCGACGAACACCGCGATGCCTGCGCCCACCACGAGGGCGATGGTCAGCACTTGCCCCCGCATGGAGATTAGCTCGCGGGCGAGCTTGGTATCGAGCGGGCTCACCAGCGAATCTCCTCGGCCGTAAGGCGGTGGGAGTTACGCGTGATGCGCGCGATGCTCCCACCGGCTAAGTGCAGGACGCGATCCGCCATCGCGGCGATCGCGCTATTATGGGTGATGACGACCGTCGTCGTGCCGAGCTCGGCATTGGCGCGCGCGATGGCCGACAGAACGAGGCGTCCCGTGTCGTAATCAAGTGCGCCGGTCGGCTCATCGCAGAGGAGAACGTCAGGCGCTTTGACGATGGCGCGAGCCACTGCGACCCGCTGCTGCTCACCGCCCGACAGCTGCGAAGGGAAGTGATCCAATCGGTCGGAAAGGCCGACAAGATCTAGCGCCTCGCGCGGCTCGAGAGGGTTATTGGCGATCTCGCTGACGAGTACAACATTCTCCAGTGCGGTGAGGCTGGGGATCAGATTGAAGAACTGGAAGACGAAGCCAACATGTTCGCGCCGGTATTGCGTTAGCTGCGCCTCGTCGGAGGCCACGAGATCATGATCGCGCCAATTGGCCTTACCGGTGGTCGGAGAATCGAGACCGCCGAGGATGTTGAGCAATGTTGACTTGCCAGACCCCGACGGTCCGAGTAGCACGATGAACTCGCCCCCGTAGATGTCGAGATCGACATCGTGCAGCGCACGCACCTCAAGCTCGCCCACGATGTATACCTTCGACAAGCCGCGGGCAGTGAAGACGGTCTCGGCGGTGCTATGGTTCGGCGTGGCTTTCAAGCGTTAAGGATAGCCCCTCCGCCGGTCGTCCGTCAGTCTTATGTGGCGGCTTAAGTTTTGATTCTGAACGAAGCGTAATCTGGGGCCTTGATCCGGCTCAAGGCAAAGACAGATGGACGTGAGCACCACTGCGCGGTGATGCTCTGGCAATGAGGTCACAGTTGCCAAGAGCCATTGATGCGTGATGCAGCGGAGCGGGGTCAATGCGGATAGCGATGGTGATTTTTCCGATGTTGCTGGGCAGTCCGTCGGCGGCAGCCGCAGCAGTCGAGTGGCATTGCACGTACACCAAAGTCTGCTTTGGTGAGGAGCAACGCTGCGAGGAGGGCAAAAACTTCGAGCTCCGGTTCACAACTGACACCATCGAGCAAGAGACCGTAACATTTGGCAACATGGGGATGTCCGATGTTCTCACGTGGCCAGGAAGTGATGGTGTAACGTTTATTGAGCACTTAGAGACCGGCGCCATCCAGACGACGACTATCTCAAAAACTGGCCAGAGCGTTCATAGTCGCCACACGCTCATGCTCGGAAACCTGGTGCCATCTCAATACTACGGCACCTGCCGACCGCGCACACTCGCATAAGGCCGGGCCAAAAGTGACCGATATGAACGCTTTCTACGCGGCGCTATTGGAGGCGCTGCAGGACTTCAGACGCTATTGATTCCGGCCAGGCAATCAACGGTCGTCAGACCCTTGCGTAGCAACCCAAATCCATATGCATAGCGCAGCCCAAGCCACAGCAGACAGTGCGGCTGCGTACGCTGGAGCGGACACACTGCTCAAGCCGTAGAAGATCCCAAAACCTCCAAGGAGGAACAATGCAATCACGCTGAAACCGGTCATAGCAACTTTCATAAGTTGACTGCGGCGAACAGGACTGTAACGCGGGCGCGACTTAAAGAATTGACGTAGATCACGATGAAAGTTCTTAGCCCTACTTTGCTTCTTATCATCCGCTTGGGCACGAGAAACTGCTGCATCTTTTGCCACGGGCCAGTGGCTTCGGGTCTAGTTGCAGTAACAGGTATTGGCTAGCAGAAGTGAGCTCAGATACGCTGCATGTCCGCTTCTGGCACTTAGCAGCCGTCAATGACGAAGCCGCGGATGTTTGCTTAGGGGAGCAAAGCGGTTGTCGCCATAGCGCTTTCCAATGTCAGCTCATGACCCAAAGCGAACCGTTGATGGCCGATTTTTACTGATGAGGCAATCACGACCAGTCGCTTCATTAACGAGCAGAGCTTTACTGCCTGTCGCGCATAGCCTTTGACATCGCTTCGGACATCAGCTGACTGAGTTCTTGGACCTGGTGAGTGTATGTCTGCATCTGCTTCTGCGCAAATTTGCTCTGAAGGGCCAGAATCTCTTGCATGTCCTTTGCCCTGGCTACTTCTTTTGCCAATGTGAAAGAACGTTCGGCGTTTTCCTTAGCGAACTCGACTGCTCGATTTTGTAGCCCTTCAAATCCACTCGATTTGCTGTCCGATGCTGCACCTGACCAAGCCTTCATGCTTTGCGTGAAGAAGTCCATGAAGTGTCCGTAAGCAGCACTTGCCTGCTCAATATTCTTCTCTGTTAGTTCGCGTAGCTCAGGCGGAATCTCAAAGGGAGATTTAGATTTCTTAGCAGCCATGGTGCCCTCCCGGTGGTTTTGTTGCGG
>JARFRF010000193.1 GCA_029287395.1 Methyloceanibacter sp.
CGTCCCTCCCCGCCGTAGAACGCCATGCGCCACATCGTGGCATCGAGCTTTCCATCTACGAAGGCAATGCTGACGGCGCTCGGACCGATACGCATGTCGTCGAGCTGAGCCTGACGGACATCCAAGTCGAGATCGGCATCAAAGAGAGGTTCGGCAGGCGTAGACTGGGCGGATGCCGTCAGTACTTGGTCGATTTCTGCTTGTGGTAGGGAAATTGTTAGGCTGGGTTGCGACACGCCTGGACCAGGCTTCAAGAGTCTCGGACCGCTCGTAACGGTCTGCGGACTCGGGGGCGGAACGACGGCCTGCTCGACCTGTGTCGAAGGCTCTGCGAGTGCAGCGTCGGAATCCGCTTGGCGCTCAGGCTGGTCTGCAGACATAGGCGCCGATGGGAACGCGTTCGCCGCTACCGACGAGACGTTGCGCCCCGCCAGCGCGAGAAGCGGGCCAAGATTGAGCTGATCGACGACAAAGGTTCCCTCGATGCGAGGGCGCGGCTCCACCAACTCCAACGTTGCGCGTCCCCCACCGCGCGCGTTTTCCTGCTCGAAACGAATCTCGCGAAGCGCAATGTCTTCGCCCGTCCACGCGACAGCGCCCATCATTTCGCCTTCACCTGAGACGGGGACGGCTCCTGACACACCTTTGAGCCAGGCGAGCAGTTGGCGAACCGAACGTGTCTTCGCAGCGAGCGTTCCTCGGCCCGACAGCCGCGGCACCGTTGCGATATTGCCCTCATAACGCATGGATAAAATATCGGTCGCGATGGCCAGTTCAAGCTGAGCCGCGTTCCGATCTGCCAGAGCGGCCAGGGACGCCAGTTTGAAATCAAATTCGATCGCCTTCCCCTTCCAGTTGGCCTGTCCGCTGCCAACCATTGGGGTCGTAGTCCCAGGCACGCTCAACGTGGCATTCACACGCTCGAAGCGTCGCGGCACAGACCGGCGCGCACTGTGAACGAGCACGGTGCCGTCACGAACGAGCACCTCCCCTATGGCGAGCTCCCGCGCCGCCTCAGCGCTGTCCGACCCGCGCACTGTATCTTGAAGTAGCGTCTCGGGTGTCGAAGGGCCATCTGCGCTCAGTGAGAGCACTGGTCGATCAAAGACAATGCGCTCGATCTTCTCAGGCGCACCAAAAACCTCGAACAAACCAAGATCGATTTCGAGCTTCGAAACTTCGAGCTTGGAATCTTGGGGCGTAGCATCCGGCTTGCTGATGACGGCGTTGGTCATCAAGATATGAGGAAAGGGCGCGAAGGTAAGCCGAGTGACACCCTTTACGGTGAGATTGCGCCCCGTGTGTTCCTTGAGCAAGGATACCGCGCGCGCTTCGACCCAGTTCGAGGGGGCGAAGAGGTTCACAGCGCCGAGCACGATCGCAATCGCGGCGGCTGCACCGCATGCGAACGTTAACCCGATCCTCCAAAGACCGCGACGGCGCGGCTGCTTCGAAAATCCGGCCAACAGCTCGACTGCGCTCAACCGAGGAGAGGCGGCCGGCAGCGATTTAGGAACAGGCACAAGCGCCCGCGAACGCGGCTGCGGCTTGTTAGAAGAATGGCGCTGCATTTATCCCCCGAACTAATTGTTCCAATCAGCCCGACAAATGCGGTGAGAATTGGAACGAATCGCGCACCCTCGCACCTCGTTGGCGCGGAACTTAGTGTGAGCCGCAGCGCACGCCAAGCCTAGCGGACAAGAATTGCATGATTCTCCCACTGAGAACGCTTGGATTGGCGCCAATTATTTCGATCCAGACTCCCGGACAGCAGCCAGCCCTCCCGCTGGTGAGCAACAATGTCGCAGCCTTATGGGATGGCGCGAACCCACATCCATCACGCCGAGGGCCAGAATCGAGAGATCAGCCGCAGGCTGCGGCCTCTGGAGAACCTTTATCTGCGAGAACTCCAGTCAAGCCGTATGTCGCTATCAAACTGGTTGGACTTGGGGAGTGTGGGCGCTGTTTTGGGATCGACCCGCTTATACACGTTCTGCATAGGTGCCAAGTTCGCATCGCGACCCCGGAGAAAACTCTGCTCGCGCACAATCGTCCAGTACGCCTTGTTGAGGTCTAATGCCCTGGATCTAGATGGGCTGATTAATTCGTAGATGTCCTTTGAGACAACTTCGTCCGTGCGAACAGAGTCGCCCGTGCCGAAAAAGCGTTTGAGCAGCTCCTTGTTCTCGCGGAACTCGTCCCCACCCCCAACCCTGCGGAAATACTGCAAGATCTCACCAACCTGCTCGCCGAGAATCGGCGCGTCGGGCATCCCATGCAGATCGATATAGCCCCAGCCTGGCGCACCGGTGACCTTACGTGCAAATGCGAATGTGCTGTCTACAGTAGCTCCAACGCTAGCGTGGCAGCCCATGCAGAACAGGCCCTCCTCAGTATTTTGGGGCCTAAGATCGCCCCGGGCATCCTCGATAAAACCCTGCACGTACCAGCCGAAGCCGTTGTCGTAGCCGAGGTCGCCAGCCTGCTTCACGTCCCCTTCAGCGTGATCCTCAGCCTGATCGTCAGCCGGGCTCAAACCGTCGTCTTCATACTCTTCGTGCGCAAGATCTTCGTATCGCTCTCGGATTTGTTCGGGGGATAGAAGCGTGTGCTTACGCATATAGCGTAACTCCTTCAGTCGAGGAGTCGCCTCAATAGTCCCGTCCTCTCCTAGTCCCAAATAACGCACGGTATGCAGAAACTCCGTCCCCTTCGGATAGAGGAAGTGATCTACGGGAACAGTCGCTGCTGAGCCCAAATAGCTCTCAGGCCTTTTTAGCTGCGCGACCTTTGCACGAAGTTGGCCATCGCCGTCGAGGTCAACGCCGATCCGTTTCTCATCTGCGGGCGGGATCGAAAGTTCCGACAAGCCCTTGATAGCCGCCTCGGCAATGCTGAGATTGAGCAGATAGATTTCTCTATCGTAGTTGCCCTCGGCGTCGTTCCGGAATGCCTCAGGCAGACGAATCATCACGTCGTCAGTGGAGCCGTTGGTGGGCCAAAAAGTGCTGGGTAGCGGTTTGTAATTGAAGGCAACCCAACCGCTGCCGTCGCGCGCCACACCACGTTTGTCGAAAGCAGCACCAGCCTTCTCAAGATCCTCGATCTGAGGGGTGTAGCCTTGCCAACCAGATTGCTTTAGCCGCCCGGCAAGGGGCGAGTAGTTATCCCGTGATATGTAGTCGAGAATCTGCTTGTCTTCGATCTGAGCAATCA
>JARFRF010000044.1 GCA_029287395.1 Methyloceanibacter sp.
GGTGCGCTCAATCCGGCTTCAAGTGAGATAGAGGAGCCGTCAGTGCGGGCGGCCCACAACACTACGCGCCGGGCTCCGACACCGGCGCTTATCAGCATGTTACAAAGTTCGTCCGCGAGACGGTCAAGGCTAGCAAGAACACCGTCGTGAGAGATGAGCGGCTCGGAATAGGAGAGGCGCGCCACGAAATCTTGTTCGGGCAGAAGCGGTGCGTGTGTTTCCTTCCGTCTTCCGAGCGCCTCGTCGAGACGGCGTAAGACGTTCTCGGCCGTCTCCTTTGAATGAAAGCGCCGTTCGAGGCTGGCGCGAGGCAGGCCGTAAAGCTGGCCGATGCGTTTTAGTCCCAGCCGCCGCAAGAGCAGGACAGTATCGGCTTCAAGGCTTAGCGCCTCGACTGGGAAAGGCGCAAGCGTATCTGGCAAGCTTCCAGATGCGGCAATAAACGGAGACTTCTGCCCAAAACGGGCTAGCGCTGAGGCGGCGCCAAGCGTGCCCGCACACCCTAGCCGCGCGCGAAAGCCCAACCTTGCAAGACGGCTTCCAAGATCGGCCAGTAATTCGAGCTCGCCGCCGAAAAGATGCGTGACGCCGGTCACGTCGAGCCAGAGACCGTCCGCACCGTCCACGTTGAGGGAGGGGCTATAGCGGGATGCCCAACGGGCGAGGGACTCCAAGGTTCTTGCATCCTTGGCAGGTGTGGCGGGCTCGGTGAGGAGCGCAGGGCAGATGGCACGGGCATCGGCCAGCCGCATCCCAGGACTTAGCCCGTCTTGTCGGCAGCTTGTGTTAAGGGCTGAGAGAGTCAGCCCGTGCGTATCGCTGCCCACAAGCGCGAAAGGCTTCTTAGCCGGTGGCGGCTTGTAGCCCGCGCGCAAGCGCTCCCGCGTCAGTCTCTCGATTGGCAGATGCGGGAACCACGCGCAAACCATTCGGCGCAGCCTCTTCGATTCTGCCTTCGGTGACTTGTTTAGTGTTTGGGCGGCCGGCCTCATTACGGGCCCCATGGTTTGCCTGCACATGAAAGCGTGCACCTTCTCTTATCGTTTGCCCTTCCGCGCTTCGCGCTACTTGAGCACCAGTCCGGCTGCGTTCGAGGGACAGATGCCAGCAGGCAGGGCCAGGAGCGCTTTCGTATGAATGAGCGCCTTGGCCGAAGCTGGCGCCTGTGTCGAAAGGAATGTGGGCGCTTGCCTCCGTGGCGATCCGCCAGCGCGTGAGCGTGCCGGGGACTTTCGCCTCGCCATGGCCGGTCAGGAGAAAGCATGGAGTGCCGGCGGCGCGGGCGGTGAGCCCTAAACGCCTGGCCACAAGCGGGGTCTTGATTTCGGTTTGGCCTAAGGCGGCGATAAGTGCGGCGCTTTTCAACCCTTCTTCCAGAGCCCAGGCGGTTTCGTCCGCGTTGCGCATTTCGACGAAGAGAACACGGGCTGGGTCTAACCCTGCTTTCAAGAGACCAGGGCCGTAAGGGCGTCCCCATTCTTGGGCTTGCCGCTGTGTCATACACCACAGCACCGCGCCTGGACCTTGTCTTTGGATGTCGGCGATCACGGAAAGGGCAAGACCAAGGCCTGCCGGCGTGTCGCGATAGGCATGTGGCTTGATTTCGTGCAACCCAGCTTGATGCAGTGTGCTCAAGGGGTTGTTCGAGGGAGGGCTTTGCGAAGGAGCATTCGCCGTGCCGGAAACGGAAGAAGGCGGCGTCAAAGAGCAGGCGGGGAGGGAAGGGGCCGCACCCGGCGCGGGGGGGATGCTTAAGGAGACGGGAACCTGTTCGAGCGCCCGGATGGATGCCCGCAGCTGCTCAATCAGGACCCTTCCCGTAAGACCGCCTGCTCTTTCCTCAACGTCAGCCGGCGGAACGAGGGCACTAAAATCGCCGCCTGGAACGTTGTTACGCATTACTGACACTCCACTCTCGTTCCTGTTTTGTTCTTACTCCCGAGTCGGCCCAGAGTCAAGAATGGTCAGTTGTTGGAACTCAATTTCGGCGCCCCCGGCGCAGATGCTGCGCTTGCGTCCATCACTCCTCACGATCATTTAAATATCGCACGAAGAAGACGAGAGAGACTGCCAATGAACCAAATTCAGCCCCCAACGCAGAGCGTCTCGGCCGAAGATTGGGCGCATGAGCGCGGGCAGAAATGGTGCGACCAGCTCGCTGCTATGGAAGCTACGCTCGATCCAGTCGATGCGCCGCTGATCGAGGCGGGACGTCTGGCGGGTCCACTCCGCATTGCGGAGATCGGCTGCGGCGGTGGGGGCACCATGCTGAAACTCCTGCGCCAAGCCCATCCAGGAAGCAGCTTGCACGGCATCGATATCTCGCCCGCTCTCACCGAGATGGCGCGATCACGCATCGCGGAGGAAGAAAGCGACGCGGCCATTCATACTGCCAATGTGGAAAGCGCCACCGCTCCAGATGGTCCCTACGACCGGCTCATCTCTCGCTTCGGAATTATGTTCTTCGACGATCCACAGGCGGCTTTCTCTAACCTCTACACCTGGCTTTCCCCAGGCGGGCGGATTGCCTTCGCTGTATGGGGGCCGCCACCGCAAAACCCCTGGATGACAAGCCTTCGCGAGGCCGTCGCCCAAGTCATGGATGTGCCCGAGCCAGATCCTGACGCCCCCGGGCCTTTTCGCTATGCGGGAGGTGAAAAACTCTACGGTCTTCTTCAGGCCGCTGGCTTTCGCGACCTCGAAATTCGCGACTGGCGCGGCACGATCGCCCTCGGCGGTGGACTTCCGCCCGACCATGCCGCGGACTTCGCGTTCAGTGCCTTTTCGCTTGGCGACCTGCTCGCCGACGCGGACGAGACGGCCACGACCGCGGTCCGTGAACGCCTGATCCAGCGTTACGCGCAGAACGAGCAAGACGGGGCCGTTCAAATGGATGCGTGCGTCCATATCGTTACGGGCGCGCGCTCGGCCTGATCGCCCGAGCCCATTCCCGCTGCGGGACGCTCGTTTGGATTTCGCTAACCAGAATCACCGCAAGCTTCGGGAAAGAAGCGAAACGGGGTTCTTGTTATGCGTTTCCTGGGTTTTTCAGCCGCCATGGCGTGTGCGGTGGTTTTGTTTGCCTTGCCAGCCCATCAAGCCTCGGCGGGGTTTTTCGACTCACTCATGTCGTCTCGGCCGCAGAAGAACCGCGTGGTGGCACGCCATCTTGTGTCCATGCCTCCCGGCTACCAGCCGGGGACGATCTTCGTTCAGTTCAGCCGCGCTCGGCTCTACTATGTTCTGCCTGGCGGGAGAGCAATCAGCTACCCAATCGCAACGCCCACGGGTGAAGCACGATGGTCCGGCGACACCTATGTGAGCGATAAGCGCGTCAATCCCGGTTGGACGCCGACTCCGGAGATGCGCCGGGAGAATCCCAGTCTGCCGGCCTATGTCCCGGGGGGTCATCCGCGCAATCCGTTAGGCGTCCGCGCGTTGCATCTCGGCACGAGCCTTTACCGAATCCATGGCACCGACGCTCCGCACTTAGTTGGCCGGGCGGTGTCCAAAGGCTGCATCCGCATGTTCAACCACGATGTGGCCGACCTTTACCAACGTGTTCCTGTTGGAACGCGCGTTACGGTCGTATGGTAAATTTAGAGTAAACAAGAAGCAACGACATGTACATTCCCACAGCATCATCCGCAGTATTGCTGAGTTCGCAATATTATAGGCTCGTGCATTTTTCGCTGAATTCTATTCGACTTTACGCAATCGATTTAATCTACGCCTAACACGCCGCTGTTAGCTTACGCCTCGTGCTCCAAAAGCCGACAGAAGTTCGGCGCGGGGCCGAAGTCAAACGTTAAAAAAATCGAACGGGAGAGTCATATGACTTTTATCAAGCGTTTCTTGAATAACGAGTCGGGCGCTACGGCCATTGAGTACGCACTCATGGTGGCGGGCATTGGGCTCGCCGTTGCCGCCGGCATCAATGCGTTCGGCAGCAACACGGATACCTGGTACTCAAATGCCGCTTCGACCAACAGTGGCCTCTCCACGAGCGTCAGCGAGTAAGCCGAGACTAGCCTATCCGAGAAGTTCGGGAGGGCCTGGCCGGCCTCGCCAGGCTCTCCACTTTACACCTCAACAAACGCTTCGTATGTCATGTTCATCGCTGTATGACGTGTTGCCGCTGGCAATGCCGCGCCAGTGCACTCTTTGCCGGCGGCCTAACCTCCGGCTTCACAAAGCGCAAAAAACCTCCACAATTCCCGCCTAACCCACGCTCTCGATTCGAAGGAGCGGAGCCTTGCTATACTGGAATGATCGAGTCCAGCGCACGATCCTACGACTGGCATTTCTGGGGGCTGTGATTTTCGGCTTCGCCACTTCGTTGGAGGCGCATCCTCACGTCTGGGCGACGGTGAGGTCCGAAGTCGTTTTCGGTCCGGACGCGAAGATTACCGGTATCAAACACGCTTGGACCTTTGACGAGTTCTACAGCACGATGGCGGTACAGGGGCTCGACAAGAATAGCGATGGTAATTACGCGAAGGACGAGCTTGACCCGCTTGCGAAGGTCAACGTCGAGTCCTTGAAGGACTTCGACTATTTCACATTCATCAGGCGAGACGGAGAGGACGTGTTTTTGCCGCTTAAGGGCCCTGAGGACTATTGGGTCGAGTACGACGGTACAGCGCTGACGCTTCACTTCACCTTGCCCCTCGAAGCGCCGCTCGACCCGGGAGCCAAAGGGGTTTCACTCGACGTCTACGATCCCTCATTCTTTGTGGCATTCGGTTTTGCTGAGAACGATCCCGTCAAGATCGCCGGGTCTGCGGCGGGTTGTGCTGCTCAGATCGAAGCGCCCGACCCGCAGGCGGCCGAGGATGCCAAGGCGCTCACCGAATCCTTCTTCAGCCAGCTTGGGCCGAACTCGAATTATGGATCGCAGTTCGCGCAAACCGTGATGGTGACATGCGGCGCTCAGTAGTCTCGGCTATCTTGGGTGTTTTGGGCCTGCTTGTTGCGTCTGCCGGGCCGCAGGCTTATGCGCAACAATCGCCTCCCTCGGCATTTGGGGCGCCGGCCGAGCGCCAGGCGCCTCCACCGGCATTCAGTGCGCCGAAAAGCGCCGGTGAGCCTCGAGGCGCGGCTGTTCAGGCGCCGCTCAGAGCGGAGGGGCCGCTCAGCAATCTGCAATCCTGGATCATCCAGACGCAACAGAATCTGCTGCGGCCTCTGGCGGCAGCAATCAGGGAGCTCAAGGAGGGCAATGCTTGGCAGGCCGGGCTGCTACTCGCCAGCCTCAGCTTTGTGTACGGCGTCGTCCATGCCGCAGGGCCGGGCCACGGAAAGGCGATAATCTCGTCCTACGTCCTTGCGAACAGAGAGACCGTGCGGCGCGGCATTCTCATCTCT
Organism: Methyloceanibacter sp.; assembly: GCA_029287395.1. Classification (GTDB taxonomy): domain Bacteria; phylum Pseudomonadota; class Alphaproteobacteria; order Rhizobiales; family Methyloligellaceae; genus Methyloceanibacter. The sequence goes on from JARFRF010000044.1 coordinate 5,368, forward strand.
TTTCTCGCCGCCGCCGTTCAGGGACTGATGGCGGTAGCACTTGTTGGCGTTCTAATTATCGCGCTTAAAGGCACCGGATTCGAGGTCAATCGGTGGGTTCGACAACTAGAGACCGCGAGCTATGCCCTTGTGTTTCTGGTTGGCCTTTCGCTCCTCGTCTCGGCGCTCTGGAAACTGTGGCGTAGCCGGAAGGGGGCGGACGCGGGGCATGAACATCACCACGGCCATGCCCACAACCACGATGCCCACAGCCATAGCGATCATGCCCACGCGCATGATCACGACCACGATCACCACCACGACCATGAGTCATGCGAGTCTTGCGGTCATATCGTCGATGTAAGCCAGATTGCTCAACCGATGACATGGCGGAAGATATGGGCCGTCGTTCTGT
>JARFRF010000058.1 GCA_029287395.1 Methyloceanibacter sp.
AGGTAAGGTCAGGACCGTCGATGGCATGGCCGATATTTCGACGGTTCAGAAAGTGATAGATCAAGCACTGGACGGAGAATAGGCAGTAATCCAGGGTTTTCGGCTCTGCGGGCCAGTTGACCTTGTCAAGCGGAATCGCTACATAGTCGCGTTCCATGGCTTGATGGATTGACCGGACCCGGGGTGGCACTGCCTGTCCGAGGTCGGTTTTTTTGTGTTTCAATAGGCGAATTTGGTTTTGTTTCAGCACGTTGGCGCGTGCTGTTTAAGGAGGCGACGAAGTGGCCCGAATTGCAGGGGTGAACATTCCGACCAACAAGCGGGTCGAGATCGCGCTGACCTATATCCATGGAATTGGCGATGCCTTTGCCAAGGAAATCTGTGAAAAAGTTTCTATTCCTTCCGAGCGGAGGGTGAATGAACTCACGGAATCCGAGGTAATCCAGATTCGGGAGACCATCGACCGCGATTACGTGGTCGAGGGAGATCTTCGGCGTGAAGTGTCGATGAATGTCAAGCGTCTTATGGACTTAGGGTGCTATCGCGGCTTGCGGCACCGCCGTGGTCTGCCGGTACGCGGACAGCGTACACATACCAACGCGCGCACGCGTAAAGGGCCGGCGAAGCCGATCGCAGGTAAGAAGAAGTAGAGCTACTCCGAACGCGTGGCACGGCGCGATTGCGTTGCTGCCGCCGCCACTCACTGGAATTCGCGGGAATAGAGCATGGCAAATGAAAAAGCACGGGTCCGCCGTCGGGAACGAAAGAATATCACGTCTGGCGTGGCTCATGTGCATGCAAGTTTCAATAACACCATGATCACCATCACCGATGCGCAAGGAAATGCGATTTCTTGGTCTTCGGCGGGTGCAATGGGATTTAAGGGGTCACGCAAATCGACCCCTTACGCAGCTCAGGTAGCGGCTGAAGATGCTGGAAAGAAGGCATCCGAGCACGGCATGAAAAACCTTGAGATTGAGGTTCGAGGCCCAGGATCTGGCCGTGAGTCCGCGTTACGTGCGTTGCAAGCGTCGGGCTTCAACATCATTTCCATTCGGGATGTGACGCCCATTCCGCACAACGGCTGTCGGCCGCGCAAGCGCCGCCGCGTCTAAGACGAAAAGGCAATCCTAGAGACGATGCTGGACGACGATATTCGTATTCCGGAGCCGGAGGCTCCACGCAACGATCAAGAAAGGGCGACACCGGTGCTGCAAAAGAACTGGCAAGATCTCATCAAGCCCACCAAACTGAACATCACCGCGGGTCGCGATCCCGACAGGTATGCAACGATTGTTGCCGAGCCGCTTGAGCGTGGTTTCGGCCTGACTCTCGGCAATGCACTGCGCCGTGTACTCCTCTCATCGCTCCAAGGCGCTGCGATCACATCGGTGCATATCGACGGTGTGCTACACGAGTTTTCGTCCATCCCCGGTGTGCGCGAGGACGTGACCAACATTGTCCTGAACATCAAGGAAGTTGCGGTCAACCAGCACTCTGAAGGCATCAAGCGCATGGTTCTTCAGAAAGAAGGACCGGGGATCGCAACGGCCGGTGACATCCAAGGCGGCTCGGAGGTTGAGATCCTTAATCCGGATCACGTGATCTGTACGTTGGATGAGGGTGCAGCCATCCATATGGAGTTCACCTCTGCGTCCGGAAAAGGCTATGTGCCGGCTGAGCGCAACCGCCCGGACGATGCCCCGATCGGGTTCATCCCCGTGGACTCTTTGTTCAGCCCCGTGCGTAAGGTCTCCTATCGCGTTGAGAACACTCGTGAAGGGCAGATCCTCGACTACGACAAGCTGACGATGAATATCGAGACGGATGGTTCTGTGCGCCCTGAGGACACGGTCGCGCTCGCGGCCCGCATCATTCAGGATCAGCTATCGGTCTTCGTCAATTTCGAAGAGCCGAAGAAAGAGCAGACCTTCCCGCAACAGCCAGAGCTGGTCTTCAATGCCGCGCTGTTGAAGAAGGTCGATGAGTTGGAGCTATCGGTTCGCTCGGCGAACTGCCTGAAGAACGACAATATCGTTTACATCGGCGACCTCATTCAGAAGACCGAAGCGGAGATGCTCCGCACGCCGAACTTCGGCCGCAAGTCGCTGAATGAAATCAAGGAGGTCCTGGCCTCCATGGGCCTGCACCTGGGCATGGATGTGCCGGATTGGCCGCCGGAAAACATCGAAGAGCTCGCCAAGCGCTTCGAAGATCATTACTAGCCGCTGTTTCCGCACTGCGCGGGCGGGTGTGACCAGCGTCGAAAGAGGATAAGTCAATGCGACACCGCAAGGCAGGCCGGAAGCTAAACCGGACGTCAACGCATCGGAGTTCGCTGTTTGCGAACATGGCATCCGCGCTTATCAAGCATGAGCAGATCGTGACGACATTGCCGAAGGCGAAAGAACTGCGTCGCGTAGCCGATCAGCTGATCACGCTTGCAAAACGCGGCGACCTTCATGCGCGCCGCCAGGCGTTCGCGCGCATTCGCGATGAGGATATGGTTGCCAAGTTGTTCGAGACGCTTGGACCGCGGTATGCGGAGCGTCCGGGCGGGTACACCCGTGTACTCAAAGCCGGCTTCCGATTCGGGGATTCAGCGCCAATGGCTGTGATCGAGTTTGTTGACCGCGACGAGGACGCGCGCGGACAGGACTCTGGTCCGTCCCAAGAGCTTGAGGAAGAAGGCGAGCCCGTCGCCGCGTAAGAATAGGACACGGGCTCTCTGCACCCGTCGAGAAATTATCAGGCGCACCGCTTGGCGATGCGCCTGTATTGTTTATCAGGCAAAAATAGACGAGCCGATCCGTGATCGACTCCGGCCGTTAGTTGGCAGCCGCGGCCTTCTCGCGAACGCTCTTAACCCCTGCTTCGAAGACACCGGTGATGACCTCAACGGCCTTAGCTTCCTCGACACCGTCAGCGGGATCGAACTTGGCCTCCCACTCGATCTCAACGGTGTTCTCATCATCATCCTTGTTGACTTCGAATCTCGCGGAGTAGTTCTTCACCGGAAGTGGGCTTTCGATGATCTCGTAGCTATAGCTCGTGTCGCCGGAATCGGTCAGCCGTTCTTTGATCTTGCCGCCGTCACCCAGGGTGAGTGTGCGAAATGTCTCGCCACCTTCTTCGAATTCCTCGCACTCAGCGACCGCCGGGTGCCAGTCCTTGATCGCGCAGAAGTCGCCAACCATGGCCCAAACACTTTCGGGCGTACCAGGAGCTTCCACCTGCTTCTTGACTTCCGCGGCTTGTGCTGCGGCGCCGACCATTATCGTAGCCGCCAGCGCGGCCAAAAATGTTTGGACAATACGCATACGTCTCTCTCCAATCATTCCTAATTTATTGACGGCGAAGGCCTTCACCGTTGCGGCATCTTAGTTAAAAAGGGTCCGTCGGCAACCGGCTGCGGGCAGTTACGCTCGGTCGGTTTTTCAGCTTCTTGGGTGGGAATTGCGTCGCTAGTCGCCGTAAGAAGACCTGTTTTCTTTGTAAGACGGTTGTGGTGTCTTGCTCCCGCCAAGGTATGCGTTCCATCCTCTTCAAATTCATTAGCAGAGCGAAAGATGACACGTTTGGATAATTTGCTGAGAAGACTTTGCAAACTTAGCTTTTTTGCGGCGGTATTCTGTCTTGGCGTACCGGGAAGCGCCTCAGCGCAGGACGAAGTTGTGACCAGGGTCGTGCCGAAGAGCGCGGCGGCGATCAAGCAGTCCTTTGCTCCCGTGGTGAAGCGCGCGGCGCCTACCGTCGTGAACGTCTACGTCCGTCACAGGATTAAGCAATCCGTCTCGCCATTTTTCAATGATCCCATTTTCCGACGTTTCTTCGGTCAGCAATTCGGCGTGCCGCGAGAGCGGGTTCAGAACTCGCTCGGATCCGGTGTGTTGGTTAGCACCGAAGGCGTTGTGGTCACCAACTACCATGTAATCCGCAGCGGCGGAGAGTCGGAGATCACCGTTGCCTTGAGCGACGGGCGCGAGTTCCGGGCCACGCTGATCTTGAAAGACGAACAGACCGATTTGGCAGTACTGCGCCTGGATGGTGACGGCGCCACGTTCCCGGCAATTCAGTTCGCAAACTCAGATGGGCTTGAGGTTGGCGATCTGGTGCTCGCGATTGGAGACCCCTTCGGCGTTGGGCAAACAGTTACAAGCGGCATTGTCTCAGCATTGGCACGAACAAAGGTAGGTATCTCAGACTACCAGTTCTTTATTCAAACAGATGCCGCCATCAACCCTGGCAACTCCGGTGGGGCGCTGGTCGACATGGATGGGCGGCTTGTCGGCATTAACACTGCCATCTTTTCGAGGAGCGGTGGATCTCACGGGATCGGATTCGCGATTCCGTCCAACATGGTGCAAGTGGTTGTTCAATCCGCGCTCGAAGGCGGCAAGGTGCAACGCCCCTGGCTCGGCGCTTCGCTGCAGCCGCTAACCTCAGACCTAGCTGAGTCTATTGGTCTGGAGCGGCCGGCTGGCGCGATCGTCACGCGGATCCATGAGAGAGGCCCCGCTAAGGGTGCTGGGCTAGAAGTCGGCGACGTCATCGTTAGTTTCGATGGTAAGGATATTCAGGATCCAGAGGCGCTTGAGTATAGGTTTGTTACGACGGGTGTCGGTAACACTGTAGAGCTCAGTTTTTTTCGCGAAGGAAAGCGCTTCCGCACAACAATGACGACGGTTGTTCCGCTTGAGGATCCGCCGCGTGACGCACGGGATCTAACGGGTCCACACCCGTTCGCAGGAAGTCGCGTCGCCAATCTATCTCCGGCCGTGTCAACGGAGCTGGGCTTGGATGACGATGGTGGAAGCGGTGTTGTTGTCATGAAAGTCGAGCGCCGTTCCAATGCTGGGCGGCTTGGTCTGCGTCGCGGTGACATTGTTGTCGGCGTCAACGACCAGGAGGTTGAGTCTGTGAAGCAATTGACAGTCCTACTCCAATTTAGAACGGACCGCTGGCGTCTTGCCATCGAACGAGGCGGCAAAGTCTTCGATCTAACGGTGCGAGGCTAAACAATGGCAAACGCGACGGGGAAGGGCGCTGCGAACCTCTTTGAGGCGGCGGGGCTTGCCGAAACCGCTCCCCGTCCGTTAGCTGACCGGTTGCGTCCGCAGACGCTGGACGAAGTCATCGGCCAGGATCATCTTCTAGGCGACGGGCTGCTGGGTCGTATGGTTCGGGCCGGGCGTCTCACATCGGTGATTTTCTGGGGGCCGCCTGGAACGGGTAAGACGACCGTCGCTCGGTTGCTTGCGGAGGTTACCGATCTTCACTTCGAGCAGCTCTCTGCGATCCAGTCCGGTGTCGCGGACTTGCGGAAAGTTTTTGATGCGGCGAGAGCCAAGCGCGAAGCAGGACATGGCACGCTGCTCTTTATCGACGAGATCCACCGCTTCAACCGCTCGCAGCAGGATGCCTTTCTGCCTCATATGGAAGACGGGACCATCGTGCTGGTTGGCGCGACCACGGAGAATCCATCTTTCGAGCTGAACTCGGCATTGCTTTCCCGCGCGAGCGTTTTGACGTTCAAGCGCCTGGTCGATGAGGCGCTTGAGGCCTTGATCCAAAGGGCGGAGGAACACGAGGCACGGAAACTCCCGCTCGACGACGACGCACGGCAAACCTTAATTTCTATGGCCGATGGCGATGGGCGAGGGCTCATCAATCTCGTTGAAGATGTGTTTCTGTCCGTCCCCGTTGGCTCGAAGACCATCGTAAATAGGGCAGGACTCGCCGAACTCGTCCAGCGGCGTGCTCCCATCTACGACAAGAGCCAAGACGGTCATTACAACCTTATCAGTGCACTGCATAAATCCGTTCGGGGTTCGGATCCGGACGCTGCCTTATACTGGCTGGCGCGCATGCTGGCGGGCGGTGAGGACCCACTCTATATTGCAAGGCGTCTTGTACGCATGGCGGTAGAAGATATTGGCATGGCGGATCCTGCGGCGTTGTTGCAGGCGAATGCTGCAAAGGACGCCTACGATTTTCTGGGCACTCCCGAGGGCGAACTCGCTCTGGCCCAAGCGACCGTCTATCTTGCTACCGCGCCCAAATCGAATGCTGCGTATGCGGCTTTCAAAGCCTCGGCGCGTGTTGCCAAGGAGAGCGGCTCTTTGCTTCCGCCAAAACACATTCTCAATGCTCCGACCAAGCTGATGGAGCAGGAGGGCTATGGAGCGGGTTACGCCTATGACCATAACGATGCGGAAGCTTTTTCTGGTCAGAACTACTTCCCGGAAGCCATGGACCGTCAGCACTTCTATACGCCTACTGGCCGGGGCTATGAGGCGGAAGTCAAGGAGCGCCTGGAACGCTGGGCTGCGATCCGTACAGAGCGGAGAGAGGAGGGGTAGGTGAGCACTCTCTTAAGCGTGGCTGCTGGAGGTGCCATCGGGGCCTCTGCGCGCTATCTGCTCGGGCTGGGTATGGGGCGTCTTTTCGGATTCGGTTTTCCCTGGGCTACGCTTACGGCCAACATCCTGGGATGTTTTCTCATGGGCATGCTGATTGAGCTCATGGCCCTCCGCTGGACGGTGCATCAAGATTTGCGCGCGTTTCTGGCGCTCGGCGTGCTTGGCGGTTTCACGACATTCTCATCGTTCTCGGCGGACTTCGCGAACCTTCTAGCTCGGAACGACTACCTGGGCGCCGGCCTTTACTTCACCGCTTCCGTTTTCATTTCAGTTGCCGCACTGTTCGCGGGGCTGGCGCTTGTGCGTGCACTTTAGCCATGCGCCGGAGATAGCGATGGCTCCCGTTGAAACAAGAAGCGTCACGAATGACGAAGATGGCATGCGCGTGGACCGATGGTTCAAGACCCATTACGCTCAAGTGCCCCATAGCCGGCTTGAGAAATTGCTGCGCACGGGTCAGGTGCGCGTCGATGGCGGGCGAGCGAAGGCGAGTACGCGCCTCCAGGCCGGTCAGAGTGTCCGTGTTCCGCCGCTGCAAGAGGTGCCATCGCCAAGCGGCAGCCCGAAGCCGCTCTCCAAGGCGGATAGAGCCTTACTCAGATCCATCACACTCTACGAGGACGACGATCTACTGATCCTCAACAAGCCATCGGGCCTTGCCGTGCAAGGCGGCACCAAAACGGCCCGCCATATCGACCGACTGCTCGAGGGCATGAGCGACCGTCCGGAGACACGGCCGCGGCTCGTGCACCGCTTGGATAGGGACACATCCGGCGTGTTGGTGATTGCCAAGAAGCGCAGTGTGGCTGCCAAGCTCGGCAAGGCATTTCAAACGCGCTCCGTGCGAAAGATTTATTGGGCTTTGGTACACGGTGTGCCAAAGCCTCCCCAAGGTAAGATCGATGCGGCGTTGGTGAAGGCGGCGACGCCAGATGGCGACCGGGTGCGCAAGGCACGCCCTGGTGAGCAGGACAAGGCCCAATCTGCCGTGACACATTATGCAGTGATCGATCGGGCCGCGCGGCAAGTGGCCCTGATGTCGCTCAAGCCCGTGACCGGGCGTCAGCATCAACTGCGCGCCCACATGTCTATTCTGGGCTACCCGATACTTGGCGACACGAAATATCCAAGCGGCACGGAGCAGCCACAGGGGCTCGAGCGGCGCTTGCATCTTCATGCCAGGCGAATCAGTTTTCCCCATCCGAGCGGCGAGGGTGTCGTCGATGTGACCGCACCTCTGCCGCCGCATATGGAGGCGGCCTTCGCGGCCTTCGGATTTTCGCCCAAGGGTGGCGATATAGACGAAGACGACGACATTTGCGGCTAGCTCCAACAACGTCACGAAGTTCTGGATGATTGCGTGAACGATCGAGAGAAAACGATCTCCTCAGATTACGAGAAGCCGAAGCTGCCCAAACGCTTCTACACTGACGTGACCGTAGCGGACGAGGCAGGTCTTGCGGCCATTCTGCTGGATGGGCGCCCTGTGCGCACACCGGGCAAAGCGCAGCTCGCCGTCCCGAGTGCGGGCCTGGCCGAGGCCATCGCGGACGAATGGCGCGGGCAGGGGGAGGAAGTCGACCCCCACACCATGCCCCTAACCAAGCTCATTAACTCGGCCATTGACGGTGTGAGGGGCCAGGAAAAGTCTGTCGTCGACGATATTTTGGCCCATGCGGGCTCGGATCTCTTGTGTTACCGCGCGAGCGGACCCGAGGGCCTTCTGGCACTCCAGAACCAGGCCTGGGATCCGGTACTGTCCTGGGCGGCAGGGTCGCTTGGCGCGCCTTTGAGCCTCGCGGAGGGCGTGATGCATGTCCCACAGCCGGAAACTTCACTTGCGGCCTTGCGGGCTGAAATCGAGCCGCTGGACGCCTTCCGACTGGCTGCTCTTCACGTGATGACGACGTTGACGGGTTCAGCTCTTCTGCCATTGGCTGTCGCCCGAGCGCAGCTCTCGCCCGAGGCTGCCTGGAACGCCGCGCACGTGGATGAGGATTGGCAAATCAGCCAGTGGGGGGAAGATGAAGAGGCCAAACTGCGCCGGCAAAGCCGCAAACGCGATTTCGATGCTGCGGCAAAGCTGTTGGAGCTTTATTGAGTCGTTTGAGCAGCTTGAGGGGCTTGAGTTGCGGGATAGAGACAAGCCCCTCTTAATTGGGTCGAACTCTTGATCCGGGCGGCGGACCTTCGCCATTTGCCTGACTACCGGCCCATGCTATGGACTTTTGCCAATGTGTCATGTTGAGCGGGGAGCGCCGGTCTAGGCCGTTCCGCGGACGTTTTTGGGAGAGCGCCGAGAATGAAGGAAGTAATCGAAGAACTGGAATTTCGCCGTGCCAAGGCCAGGATGGGAGGCGGTCAGAAGCGGATCGACGCCCAGCACAAGCGTGGCAAGCTGACTGCGCGGGAGCGGCTACAGCTTCTTCTCGACGACAACTCATTCGAAGAGTTCGACATGTATGTCGAGCACCGTTGTGCCGACTTCGGGATGGCGGACAACAAGGTGCCAGGCGATGGCGTTGTGACCGGCTGGGGCACGATCAACGGCCGCGTCGTTTATGTCATCGCCAAGGACTTCACTGTGTTCGGCGGCTCATTGTCCGAGGCGCATGCCAATAAGATGATCAAGATCCAAGATATGGCGCTGCGCAATCGCGCGCCGGTCATTGGTCTGTTCGACGCGGGCGGCGCGCGCATTCAGGAAGGTGTGGCGGCGCTCGGCGGCTATGGCGAGGTGTTTACGAGGAACGTCCAAGCTTCCGGTGTCATTCCCCAGATCAGCGTCATCATGGGGCCGTGCGCGGGGGGCGACGTCTATTCGCCGGCCATGACCGATTTTATCTTCATGGTGCGCGATACGTCCTACATGTTCGTCACAGGGCCTGATGTGGTGAAAACCGTTACCAAGGAGGAGGTGACCGCCGAGGAATTGGGCGGCGCATCCGTGCACACCACCAAGTCCTCGATAGCCGACGGCGCCTATGACGACGACATCGAAGCGCTGCTGCAGATGCGGCGGCTCATGGACTTCTTGCCCACATCGAATCTCTCCGGCGTGCCGGAGCTGCCGACGCGCGACCCCTGGGACCGAGAGGAAATCTCGCTCAATACGCTGATCCCCGACAATCCAAACAAGCCCTACGACATCAAAGAGCTGATCGAGAAGGTCGTGGACGAGGGCGATTTCTTCGAAGTGCAGGAGACCTTCGCCCGCAATATCGTGATTGGGTTTGCCCGTATGGAAGGGCGCACGGTTGGCATCGTTGCCAACCAGCCCATGGTGCTGGCCGGCGTTCTGGATTCGGACGCCTCGCGGAAGGCTGCGCGTTTCGTGCGTTTTTGCGATTGCTTCTCGATCCCGATCGTGACCTTCGTGGACGTACCAGGGTTTCTACCGGGTACGGATCAGGAATATGGCGGCCTCATCAAGCATGGTGCCAAGCTTCTGTTTGCCTTTACCGAGGCGACGGTCCCCAAGGTCACCGTCATTACTCGCAAAGCCTATGGCGGCGCCTATGATGTGATGAGCTCAAAGCATATTCGGGGCGATGTGAACTATGCGTGGCCGTCCGCCGAGATCGCTGTGATGGGCGCGAAGGGCGCGGCTGAGATTCTCTACCGATCCGAGCTAGACAATCCGAAGAAGATCCAGAAGCGCATCGATGAGTATCAGGCGCGATTTGCCAATCCGTTTGTTGCTGCGGAGCGGGGCTATATCGACGAAGTGATCATGCCTCAGAACACGCGCTCAAGGGTGTGCCGTGCGCTGCAAATGCTGCGCAACAAGCACATCGAAAATCCGTGGAAGAAGCACGACAATATTCCGCTGTAGGCTGGTTGTTGCGCCGCGTCGCCTAAATTTCGCTGGGGTCGAAGCGGCAGCGCAAAGGATACGGTGTGCCGGGCAGGGTGCCTTGGCACTCGGGCATGTGCCATCCAATCGTCCGCCCGTCAGCGTCAACAATCTTTGTTGGGCAGCCGATTTTGACGATCAGCCAGTTGCGATGAGACGCCTCCCATTCCGGCGCGTAGGTCATGGCAACTTTGGCGCAGTTGCCATACTCGTTAAGACTGGGAGTCATTTGGCGAAGCCATAAATTCTGGATTGACGCCGCGTCGGTCACGGTCTCTATGACCCGCATACATTCCAATGGAAGAAGCCAGTCTGGTCCGACGTCTTTTGAGGCAGAAGCAATGGATCGCTTGGACTTCGCGTCAACCCGGCAGGCGATGATCGCGAGTTTGGATGGCGGGGCAAGTTCGCTCCGCTTTTCCACAACCGGCTCGCGGAACCAACCTTCAGTCACTGCCTCCGCTGACGAGCGCGGGGCCGCAATCATGACGGCTTTGCTTTGATCGGCAGCAGACAATGGAGCCGTTACCCCATTCGACGCCACCAGGATCGCGATGGCGAGGGCGCGCTGCAAAGTCACTGATGACAATATGATCATGGCTGGCTCCTATTCTGTCACGAGCGGGTAAGGCGATGTTTTAGCCGGGTCTCAGATTTCCGACCGCGGACACAATCGTTCCAAACCCTTCAGCCAGAGCGGGCGCAAGCATGCGACCGTTCTCTGTCAGGCACATTTCCGAGCCCTGCCTCTGTATTAGTTTGCAACCTAGTATGCGCTCCAAGACGCGCAGCCGGTGACTGACGGCTGAAGGTGTGACATTCAATTCCTCGGCAGCCCTCTTCAGCGACATATACCGAGCAACAACTTCAAAGGTTCGCAGCCCATTCAGCGGGATCGAACCGATCGTCCTTTTCGGGATCCACTCATTCATGACGATTCTTGAGTCCTCAGATGGCTTCATTGGCCACATTGAACGCCACCGCCTTCGCACGCGCCACACAAGTTTTCGTGATGTGCAAAAAGTTTTGCATCAGGATAAAAACTAATTGCGGGAATTTGACCGCAGGTGAAAAATGGAGCGTTGCAATGGAAATGGCCGCCGAAACAGTGGGACTTGAGCAATATGGGATTGGTCCGAAGATCCGCAGATTGCGCAAGAAGAAGGATCTGAGTCTTGTGCGACTGGGCGACCACACGGGCATGTCCGCAGGGCTGTTGTCCAAGATCGAGACAGAGCAGCTGATCCCCACTTTACCGACATTGATGCGGATCGCGACGGTCTTCGGCGTCGGGTTAGAGCACTTTTTCGCGGTCGGCGCTGAGAGCCCGAAGGCCGCGATCGTTCGGCGCTCCGATCGGCTGCGGCTGCCGAATCGTACCGACGGCGCGGCGCCGACCTTTTGGTTCGAGTCGCTCGACTTTCCCGCGACGGACAGGCGGATGGATGCGTATCTCGCGACTTTTGAGCCAGGCGCAACCCCAACGGAGCCCCACCGACATCAAGGAGATGAGCTGATCTATGTCATTCGAGGCACGATGGTGCTGTCCTTTGACAACGAGGCTGTCGAACTCCATGAGGGGGACTCGGCCTACTTCGATCCGAGCTACCCGCATAGCTATTCTCAAAAGGGCAAGCAGCCGTGCCGTGCCGTAGTTGCCGTCGCGAGTGCACGCTAGACGGCTGTGACGGTACCTGAAGACGGCAATCCCCACGTTCCCCAAATTCGGCGCGAAACTGTTGCATTCTGGGCATTGTTGCGCTGCAAAACTTCCGTTACGAAGGGAAAGCGCACGAAGAGTTAGAATGCAGGAGACAAAATATGCGGCTCACAGCTGGCAACTTTGGTGTGTCCGGGGTGGTTTTGACCGGCGCGGTTGCGTTGGCGGTTCCAGCGTGGGCAGCGATCAGTCTATCGATGTCGCTCAAAAACTATTACGCAGAGTACGAAATCGTGGAGCAGTGCGCGCGGCAGGCCCAGCTGACAAAGGAGGATGTCGAGACGGCCAGCACCGCAATAGCCGTAATCGAGAAGTACTATCTTGGACGTGACAAAGGACTCAACAAGGCGCGTCTAAAACGGCAGGCCATCGCGGACAAGAACGATAGTTTTGAGATCTTGGCGCGCAGCGGCGAGTCGGGCTTCCGCCCTTACTGCCAGATGTCGCTGAACGAGCTGGTTCGCAAGGCCAGGGAAGTCGAAGAGCCCACAAACGCCGAATAGGGGTCCCAATCTTATTGCGGGTTCGGGCCACCGCCATTAAGCGCGTTCTCCGCCAGGTACATGATCGATGTGCGGCGCCGTCCGTCCTGGGAGTATGCGAAGGACAAGATGGCGCCGCCAAATTTTTTTGGCGTTCCAACGGGGAAGTCCTTGGCTTGGAGGTAAAAGAGCGCCCCAGGAGGAACGGAGGCGCTCGGTATTGCCGCTCCGTCCGGCCCTTCGACGCTCAAACTCAATGCAAAATTCCCAGTGCCGATCGACTCCGACTCCGAGTCGGGCCTCAACCTGGCCTGAATATCTTCAAGCGCGGTGCTTGATAAGTTCTTTCCGGCCAAAAGAATCTGGTCCGTGCCCGCTGGGACTGATGCCCCAGTGAGCCATTTGATGGGCACGGTAGGGGGCTTGGGTAGTGGGGCGGTAACCGGTCCAGCCTGCTGCGGTGGGGCGGCCACGATTCGATAAGGTGGAGCGACGGGGGCGGGGGTAGGCGCTGCCTCTTCAAGCGGCTGAGGCTCCTGCGCGCCAGTGCCAACAGCCAGTGATTTGCTCTCGGGTGCGACGTCGACGTCGGGTTTGCCGTCTTCCTCTGAGCCGAACCAGTGCAGCGGATTGAGCCATGTCAGATTGGGCCAATCCTCAGCGGCGCCGTCGGTGTTGCTTGGACTTGGTGTGGCAGGCGTCGGAGCTGCGTCCCCAAGAGACTCGCGCTCGCGGATCTCCGAAAAGGACTTCGCGGTCTGTTCCGCGGCGAAAGCAAGGTCTTCAACGACCGGCCGAAGCACACTCGGTGTCTGTCCCGCGAGCGCGACGAAATGCGGTCCAGAGGATCGGGCAGTAGCGACAAACGCGCAGCCGATAACGAGCAGCGCTGACAGCGTGGAAGAGGCAAACGCAACCAATGTCCTGCGACCGCCAAACGACGCCGCAAAAAGCAGCAGCAAGAGGATAGCGGCTAGAAAGAGATACAATAGTTTGTCCCAGTCACGAGGGTGCTGACGAATCGCCAAAAAACATGATGTACAACCTTGGCATGAGTTCGGCGTATCCGTCGCCTAGAAACCGAGTCCTTCTCGATTGGTTGGGACGATTGCCTGTTCGGACGCAAGCCTCTGGAAAGTTCTTAAGTCTCAGAGAAAAGCGCCCATTCATCGCGTGTTCATACGGTCTACGCCAATTTGAAGCTCGCTTTCGGGGGTGCCGAGCCAACCGGAGTATTGCTGATGTTTGGGAGACTCATATCCACAATCTTGTTTGGCGCAACGCTTGCCGCGTTTGCGTCATCGGCCTGCGCGTATTCGAGCACCGTCAAAGGCGCGTGCCGAACGGACTACAAGCGCTTTTGCAGCGTTCACGCTATCGACGACCCGGCATTGCGCCGATGCATGGACAGAGCCGGAAGCAGTCTGTCGCGCGGTTGCGTGGTCGCGCTCGTGAATTCTGCCCAAGTTACCAAGGCGCGGGCGACCCAACGCTGGGGTCATAGTTTCTAGCGTGTAGTTCCGCCTTTGCTGTTCTCAGGCCGATAGTTTTGCGACTACTTAAAGAACAAGTGCCCGCCCTACTTGGGGGCAGGCACTTTTGACGCTGTTCTTGATGGAGCCTGGACGGCAACTACCCGTCGTCGTCTTTGCGACCGCGCTTCATAGGCGCGATATCCAGGCTATCGGGACTCTCAACGGTGATTGTGCCGACCATTCCGCGTTCCATGAGCCCACGAGGGCCGAATTTGAACGTGCCAGGCCGCACCGCGACGAAGAAAAGTTCGACTTCCCCGCCATCCTCGAACTCCAACTCCTCGAACGAGCCAACCTTAATCTCGACTTCGGGCTCTCCTACCTCGATCTTGCGGATCCAAATATTGCGCACGAACTCTGGCATGACGAGCGCATACTCGTTCAAGTCAGAGGCCTTGATCTTCCAGCGGTAGCCCTGACCCGCCTTCAGCGTATATTCGGTCGGGCTCATTACGCTGGAGTCACCATCGACGCCCAGCTGCAGAGGCTCCATTCGCTTTAGGCCATGGACTGCTGGGTCCAGAAACATCTTGGGCATTGCCTTCTGCTCGGCATCAGATGTTGTTGACAGGCCCGTCAGCCCAACGCTTAAGGCGAGTGCGGCAAGTGTTAGTACTCGTGGCATGTGTATTTCTTCCGTGGTTCTAAGATCTTGGACCCCAATCTCCGGGCCTCGGATATTAGGCTTTTTTCGCCCAGTGGCATAAGGGATCATTGGCATAGTGCCTTACCAACTTTGCTCGACCGCTACCAGTCCTGGAACCAGCGCCGTTAAACATCGTTATGATTCTGGTTTGAGCCGCGAAATGAGCACTCGGCAGCGCGCCATCGTGCGCCTCGATGCGAGAGATGCCATGAGCAAGACACAAACAATCGTCATGAGTCGTTAATGTTTCAGTGCTGCGTTTAGAGGATCGTCCTGCTCTGAGGGGCCGGAGGGGCGGGCGACACTTCCTGGCGCGGCGGGGGATTTAGAGTGATCGATCTTTATAAGATTTTGGGCATCAAGCGGTCTGCACGCCGCAAAGAGGTCCATAAGGCATACCGAAAGCAGGCCAAGAAGGCGCACCCCGACGGCGGGGGGACTGACGAGGCCTTCAATCAGCTTGTTGTTGCTTACTCCGTTCTCTCGGATGAGGGGCGCCGGGCTCATTACGACCAGACGGGTGAGGTTGAACTTCCGCAACCCGACAATCTTGACGGCGGGGCCATCGAGATCATTGCCGAGAAGCTGGGTCTCATAATTCATGCGGAACAGGATTTAGCCGCGCTGGAGATCGGCACTTTGATCGAACGGGCGATCCAGGACGATATCGCGGCGCGAAAGGCCAGCGTTGCGCACCAGCAGCGCGCGGGCGAACGGCTGGTGAGGCTTCGTGCACGGGCCAAACGAAAGGCAGAGGGCGAGGGCGATTTAGTCGCGCGCGTGCTTGATTGGCATGAGGTCGCTATCCAAGGTCAGATCAAGAAAAACGAAGTGATCATTGGCAACCTCGAACGAGCGCTCGTCATTCTCGAGGATTACTCGTTTATCGACGAGGCGACGGCTGAGCCGTCCGAGGAAGTTGTCGAAGCGCTAAATGACATACTCGTTTCGCTCGATGAACTCGCCGCGATCCTGAACACGAGTCCGTCCCGCGCCGAGGCGATGCCAAAAGAAGCTGAGCCGACGGCCTTCGGCTAGGCGACACCGCGACCGAGTAAGCGTGTTCTATTCCGCCGGCTGCGCGCCGCTTGAACGAGCGGCGCGTTGCGCCCGCCGTTCCGCTCGCCCACGCCACCATACCGATACATTGTCTCCCAGCATCAGAAGACATGGGGTCAACAAGAGAGTCAGGATCGTCGCGAACGTCAACCCGCCCGCGATGGAGCTGGAGAGTTGCGTCCACCACTGGGTCGAAGGTGCTCCAATGGAGACGTCCTGTCCGATAATGTTGATGCTGATCGCGAAGACCATCGGAAGAAGGCCCAAGACGGTCGTGATCGAGGTCAGGAGAACCGGACGCACGCGTTGGGCCGCGGTGCGCAAAATTGCTTCCTGCGCAGGAATACCCTCAGCTCTCAGATGATTGTACGTGTCGATCAGAACGATGTTGTTGTTCACAACGATACCGGCCAGCGCGATGATACCAATACCGCACATCACGATGCCGAGGGGCTGATTGGTCAGGAGTAACCCGATCATCACGCCGGCGGTCGAGAATACGATAGCGCTCAGTACAAGGAACGTTTGGTAGAAACTGTTGAACTGAGTTACGAGTATCGCGACCATCATGAAAATGGCGATAAAGAAAGCTGAAATCAGGAAGTTCGCGGCCTCCCGTTGGTCCTCGTCCTGTCCCTTGAAGCGGACGTTTACGGCTGGGTCGATATCCATATTCGCCACTGCAGCCTTTAGCTTCTGGACCTGTTCATCGACAAGAAGCCCTTCCTCGACATCGGCTTTAATGTCGAGTGATCGGCGTGCGTCGGTGCGTTTTAGAAACCCAGTCTTCTGTGCAGGTTCAAATCGAACGAAATTGCCAATCGGGACTTGACCCTTTTGCGTGGTCAATCGCAGGCGGTTGAGTTGCTCAAGGCTTCGCTGTGCGAAGGGCATGCGCAGGCGTATTTCGACTTCTTCGTCGGCATCGTCGGGCCGGTACTCAGCGACGAAGAGGCCGTTTGTGACCATGCTGACGACTTGTCCGACAAGCGTGATGTCCGCGCCTTGGCGCGCCGCTCGTTCGCGATCAACCTTGAGTCTCCATTCGATACCGGGGAGCGGCCGGCTATCTTGGATGTCGACAAAGCCGCCGATTTCATCCATTTGGGCAAGCACATCTTCAACGACCTTGGTCATCTTCTTCGGGTCGCGAGAGGTGACCAGGAGCTCCAGTGGCTTACCTCCGGATGGTCCGGAATCCTCTTTGCGCACTTCGAGAATGACACCGGGTATGTCTGCGATGCGATCGCGCACTTCTTGGAGAACGACGGGCGAACGCGGTCGCGTGCGCCAATTCGTCATTTCAAGCTGGACGACGCCGATGACGTCCTCGGCCATTTCGTTTTGCGACGGCCCCGCACCCGAGCCGATAGTTCTGGCATAGACCGCATCGAAATACGGCATTGTCAGCAGGCGCGCTTCGATTTTGCGGACAATGGCGTCCATTTCCGTGACCGAAAGATCGCCGCGAGCGCGAACTTGGACCTGACCGACATCCTGGTCGACATCGGGAAAGAACTCGACGCCACGCCCGAACATGCCGAAGGCGACGTATGTCCCGATGAGGAGCGTTACCGCGACGCCAAGCACCTTTGCAGGATGCGCGAGCAAGCCTCGTAGCGTCTTCAGATACGCGCCCGCCATTCCGCCAATCTTATTGAGGTCGCCGTTTTCTGCCGCCTGAATAGCCCGCAACAGGTGGGTATTGCTCTTGTCGGCGGAGCCAATAATCCCTCCCAAGACTGGGATGAAGATAAGTGCCATGGCCAGCGAGGCGGCAAGCGTCAATAGGACGGTGATGGGCAAGAACTTCATGAACTCGCCGACGATGCCAGGCCAGAAGAGCAGGGGCAGGAACACGGCGAGCGTGGTTGCGGTCGATGCCGTGATCGGCCACGCCATGCGCTTGGCGGCCTCCGCGTAGGCCTGTTTGGGGCTCTGACCCTCGAGCATCTTTCGGTCGGCCAACTCGGTCGTGACGATCGCGCCGTCCACAAGCATGCCGACAACGAGGATCAAGCTGAACAAGACGACGATGTTCAGTGTGAGCCC
>JARFRF010000021.1 GCA_029287395.1 Methyloceanibacter sp.
GTCATCTACGCCTTCAACTCGCTATACGCCTGCCGTGACCTCGAGGCCTGCTTCGACGCATTCACGAAGGTTACGACCCCAGACGCGCGGATCGCCGTGTTCGACTACATCGCCTATGACGCCGCGCTGCTCGCTCAAGCCCATTGCCTGCCGCCCAGCGTGCACACTATGACGGAAATGCGCCAAGCGCCGGCAGCCCAGGGGTGGAGGTGCGCGCGCATCGTCAATCTCGATGTGGAGTACCAGGCCTGGTACGGACGTTTCCTAGTGCGTATGGACGAGAACAGAGAAGCGCTTGCCGCCGCGCGGTCGGCCGAATTCTTCGATGAGGTCCGAAAGAAATATGCCGACATGCGCTCGTGCCTCGAGCATGGGGTGCTTGGGGCCGCATTGCACACCTACGCACGCGCCGACTGATCTGCGGTATGGGGTTACACGGAGCAGTAATGGGGTAAGATCGGCATCAGTTGTGTTGCGTGAATGATTCGCGCCCGCAAGATGCCGCATTGGTGGCACTTTTTTGCGCAGAATCTACAGGCGTAGCAACGACGGGGAATACTAAATCCGGTGCGATTGAACCCTCTCAGACTGAGGATTTTCGGCCTGTTTGCTGGTCTAGGCGCTGCAGCGGTTGTCTGGCCGATGGTGCCCGGTGCGCTCGCCGACGAGCACTTTGGCGAGATCCCGCCATGGCTACAGTCCCACGTTGGCGATGGCGACGGTCAGATCGCTGAGCTCGTCCTAAAGCGCGCCCGCGCGTATTACATGGAGAAAGTACTCGACGGTTCTGCAAAGAACGCGTGCTACTTTGCCATGGACGCCACGAAGCCGAGCGTCGCGAAGAGCGGCAGCGTGGCCCGCCGCTTCTACATCATTTGCGAGCACGACATGTCCTTCCGTGCAGTATCGTCTGGCTACGGAAATGGACGCCGGTTGCCCGGAGCGAATTTCGCTAACGGCAAGCGGTGTGCGAAAAATTTTAGCAATGCAGAAGGGTCGAAGCTGACCACAGGCGGTGGGTATGTGACGGCTGAAACGCGAACGTCGTTTAAGGGCTACTATCGGGCTCGTGGCAAGTCCGTGCCGCTTGTGCGCGCGTTTGTGCAGTTCGAGGGGGAGGGCGACACGGCGAATGCGCGGGAGCGCGCAATTGGCGGTCACTCAGCCGTATTATTGCGAAGCATGTGCCTTCGCAAGCGTCCTAAGAGCCCCTACGCGAATGAGAAGGGCTACGTGCCTTACGGGCGGCTCTTGAACTACAGCTCGGGTCGCAGCAATGGCTGCACGAGTTGGACTCCAGAGGACTCCGAGGTCATCGTAGACATGATCAAAGATCGTCCGACGACGGTCTATATCTACCCCGAGTCCCGCGATATTGAGGCTGTTCGAGAGGCCGTGAAAGCGCGCAAGAGCTTATCGAGTGCGGGGCTCTACTGGAGCGCAGGATGTTTGCGCGAGATTGGCTCGCCGAAGTTCTGGCCGAAGGAGAAGCTGGAACCCATCATCGCAAAGTATCGAAAGGCGCGCCCAGCCCCTGCGCCGCGTCCGTTGCCCATCTGCAAATCGGGTTGAGATAATCCAAGCATCGCTTCATCCGCGATCGCGTGATAGGTTTCCCGCGAGACTGAGGGGGGTTGGGCATGGCGCTACTGATCATCGGCATCGTTGTATTTCTGGGTGTTCATCTACTGCCCACATTTACGCACGCACGCGAAGCGTTGATCGAGAAGCTTGGCGAGAACGGCTACAAGGCGTTCTTCTCCGTCGCGTCGATTTTGGGTTTCGTTTTGCTCATCTACGGTTACGCGAGAGCACCGTTCGTTCCTATTTGGACGCCTCCCATTTGGACGCGCCACTTGTCACTGCTCCTCATGCTGCCAGCGTTCATTTTTCTGGTGGCGGCCTATGCGCCTGGGCGGATCAAAGCGGCCGTGAAGCATCCGATGTTGGCCGCGATCAAGATCTGGGCTTTGGCGCATCTTCTCGCCAATGGCGATCTTGCAGGTATCATCCTGTTCGGATCCTTGTTGGCATATGCGGTTTACGACCGGATTGCGCTAAAGCACCGCCAGCCCACCGAGCTGATCGAGACGCCGGGTCCCGGCACGCCGCGTAACGACGTCATCGCCGTGGTTGTGGGCATTTTGTTCTACGCGGTGTTCCTGATCTGGCTGCACCCGTTGCTAATCGGCAAGACAGTGCTGCCCATGTAGGGCTTTCGGCCCAGGCTTTAGGGCTTTAGGCCAAGATCAGTGTTTGCACTGCACAAAACCCAATAAATCTGGCATAAGAAGCGCTGACGCTCCGAACTCTCGAGGTTAAGGCCCGTGTCGCATAAAAGCACAATCAAGCGGATTACCGCTCCGGACATTGCCGCACGCAAAGGCACAGAGCCCATCGTCGTGCTGACGTCGTATCACGCGCAAACGGCTGCACTGGTCGATCCGCACGTGGACATTCTGATGGTTGGCGATTCTCTCGGCATGGTGATCCATGGCATGGAGACCACCGTTCCGGTGCCGCTCGATCTAATGATAACCCACGCCCAAGCTGTCGTGCGTGGTTCTGAACGTGCCCTGGTCGTCGTCGATATGCCCTTTGGCTCCTATGAAGAGAGCCCTACCGTCGCGTTTCGGAGTGCAGCCCGCATCATGAAAGAGACGGGCTGCGGTGCGGTGAAGCTCGAAGGCGGTGTTCAGATGGCTGAGACGATTGCCTATCTGACCGCGCGGGGTATTCCCGTGATGGGCCATATCGGCATGACACCCCAGGCCGTGAATCAGCTAGGCGGCTTCGCAGCACGTGGACGCCGCCGTGTCGAATGGACGAGGTTCGAACAGGACGCCCGCGCGGTCGCCGAGGCCGGCGCGTTCTCAATGGTAATAGAAGCTGTGGCTGAGGCGCTCGCTGCGCGGATTACACAAGATGTGCCAATCCCCACGATCGGGATTGGCGCCTCGCCCGAATGCGACGGGCAAGTTCTGGTGCTCGAGGATATGCTTGGGCTTGCGCCGCGTGTGCCGAAGTTCGTCAAGGAATATGCCGAGCTCCGAACCGCCGTCGAAGGGGCAGTCAAGGCCTACGCGCGGGACGTTCGCGCGCGGGCCTTTCCTGCCAAGGAGCATACCTATTCGACGCTGGAAGAGGTGCCTGAGGCCCTCAAAAAGTTCAATATTACGGCTGAATAGCCCTCTCGCTTTCGTCGCTGGTTCGGATGACAGGCGGAGCCGACGCCGGCTTTCAGTCTTGCGCCAGCAAGCGGCCTTCACTATACGGCGTGGGTTAGGCCGGGCGATCGATCCGGTTTCGCACCAGACCTGCAAAGCCGCGCGCTGACGCCGCATGACAATGCCGAAAGAGCACTTGAGCCCATGACCGACAATAGTTTCATTCGTGAGGTCGACGACGCGGTTCGCCAAGAGCGTTACAAGGCGTTGTGGGACAGGTTTGGCATCTATGTCATTTGCCTTGCCTTGGTGCTGATTATTGGTGCGGCGGCATACAATATCTGGAAGTACCTGGAGGAAAGCCAGGCCGAGACGGCGGGCGATGCTTTTACCGCTGCCCTGACCTTGAAGAACGATGCGGACCAGGCCGAGGCTACCAAGGCTTTCGGCGATTTGGCCAAAGATGGCCCTTCCGGCTACAGCATTCTGTCGCGCTTCCAGCTTGCCTCGAGCCAAGCTAAGGCAGGCGAGACTGAAAAAGCGGTCGCTGCCTACGACGAGTTGGCGAAGGATCGACGTGTAGACGCTATCCTGAAAGGGTTGGCTAAACTGCAAGCAGCCAGTCTGCGTCTCGACAATGCTGACTATGCAGAGATGCAAGAACGTCTGAATAGTTTGGCCCAAGGTAAGAGCGCATGGCGCTTCTCCGCGCAGGAGCTTTTGGGGCTTTCGGCGTATCAAAACGACGATCTGAGTGCCGCAGAGGAGCGTTTCAGCGCCTTGTTGGTGGATGCTGGAACGCCGCGCAACATGCGCGATCGTGCCAACGTAATGCTGGCCCTAATCGTCAGTCAGACGGCGGCGGATTCCGACTCCAGCGCTTCGACTGGCGGGTCCAATGAGAGCGAAACAGAAGGTGCTCAGGACAGCGAGACGACGACAAACTAGCCTTCATGGCGGGTGTGTCGTGTCTCCTTATTGTGCTTAGCGTTGTTTGCCCGTCTCACGTATCTTTGCCCACTCGCTTGAAGAACTAAATCCCGCGAACGCTTAGCTATGTCCTTTACCGTCGCCATTGTCGGACGCCCGAATGTCGGCAAATCAACGCTGTTCAACCGTCTTGTGGGTAAGAAGCTCGCGCTGGTCGACGATCAGCCGGGTCTGACCCGCGATCGCCGCGAAGCGGACGTGGTGATCGAGGGTTGCCCGCTAACTTTGATCGACACGGCAGGTTTGGAGCCTGGCGATCAAGGCATGACTGAGCGTATGAGGCTCCAGACGGAAGCAGCGATCAAACAGGCGGATCTTGTTCTCTTCGTAATCGATGCGAGAATGGGCATCACGCCTGCGGACGAGATCTTTGCCGAACTGGTGCGAAAGTACGGCAGGCCTGTCGCGCTGGTGGCCAACAAGTCAGAGGGGCGGGCCGCGGAACAAGGCTTCTATGAGGCGTTCTCGTTGGGGCTGGGGGAACCTCTGGCAATCTCCGCCGAACATGCCCTTGGCGTTGGCGATGTAACGGAGGCCATCGCGGAAGCCTACCGAGATGCGCAAGGCTCGGCGCGTGCGGACGCGGAGCGTGACGACGGCGAGCCGGACGAAGACGGTGTCTATCCCTTGCGGATCGCCATCGCGGGACGCCCGAATGTCGGCAAGTCGACCTTGGTCAACACGCTTGTCGAAGAAGACCGCATGATTACGGGGCCGGAGGCGGGAATCACGCGCGACGCCATTGCCTCCGAGATCCAGTGGGGCTCTCGGCGGTTGAGTATTTTCGATACGGCGGGCCTCCGGCGCAAGGCGCGGATCGAGGCGCGCGCAGAGGTGCTGTCGGTCGGGGATACGCTCCGTGCAATCAAATTCGCCGAGGTGGTGGTTCTCCTGCTTGACGCTGAGAAGCCTTTCGAAAAACAGGATCTACAAATAGCCGATCTGATTGTCCGAGAGGGGAGGGCGATTGTTATCGCTGTCAACAAGTGGGATTTGGTGGAGGATAAGCAGGCGCGTCTCGCCGAACTGCGCGCGATGTGTCAGCGCTTGCTGCCCCAGGCTAAGGGTGTGTCCCTAGTGACGCTCTCGGCACAAAGCGGCAAGGGTGTCGATCGGCTCATGGATGCCGTGCTTGCCGCGGACGGGGTCTGGAACAAACGGTTGCCGACAGCCGCGCTCAACCAATGGCTGGAGGAGATGGTGGATGCGCATACACCGCCAGCTGTGTCGGGCCGCCGCCTGAAGCTCCGTTACCTGACCCAGGCCAACGCGCGACCGCCAACATTCGTGGCGTTCTGTTCCCAGCCTAAGGCGTTGCCGGAGTCCTACGTTCGGTATCTCGTCAATGGTTTGCGCGAGACATTCGATTTGCCTGGCGTGCCGATCCGCTTCAACCTGCGCAAAGGCAAGAATCCGTACGTGAAGTCCAAATCGTGAAAGCGGATGTTCGATGAGCGGCGAAACAGAGGTTTTCTTCTATCACCTTGAGAACCGCACCTTAGAGCAAGTGCTACCCGCGTTGCTGGAGCGGTCACTGGAGCGCGGTTGGCGAGCCGCGGTCCAGGCTACAAGCCAAGAGCGGGTCGACGCCCTCAACACGCTTCTGTGGACCTATCGAGAAGACAGCTTCTTGCCCCACGGCGCCGATGCCGATGGTTCCTCCGAGTCCCAGCCAATCTATCTGACCGATACGGACGCGAACCCGAACGCAGCCGCCGTTCGGTTCCTGGTAGATGGTGCGCGCTTGGATTTAGCCGCGGAGTATGAACGCGTCGTCCATATCTTTGATGGGCACGATGCAGATGCCGTCGCGCGCGCTCGGGAAGCCTGGTCGGTAGCCAAGGAGCGAGGGCTCTCGGTGAGCTATTGGCAGCAAGACGAAAACGGACGTTGGCAGCAAAAAGCGTGACGAGTGGCCCGCAACCGTTGGCTAGATCTCGATCCCTGCAAGTCCGAGCACATAGAGCATGGCGAAATAGGCGCCGATGGTCAGGCCGATTGAGACGGCCATGCTCGGATAGAAGCCAACGCCGGACCGCAAAAGTACGGGGAGGCTGAGAAACAAGACCAGCGAGGGCAAAACCAGCCAAAAGATCCCGGTGGATAGGCGGGAGATCTTCTCCGTATCGCCCGTGTCGATATACAGCCAGAACATCGCGAGTATCGAGGTGAGCGGGAGCGAAGCAATCAGTGCGCCGAACAGCGCACTGCGTTTTGCCGCCTCAGAGACCGCGACCACAAGGACGCTCGTCAGAAGAACCTTGATCGTGACATAGAGCATTGGCACATCCTTGCTTGAATTATTCGTTAGACCCGATTAATCGCGATCCGGACTTTGCTTGCCGACTTTAGCGCCGACGCCTTGCGGCTGTCATAGCGGATCGCTATAAGCCCAGCCCAGATTTGAAAGTTTAGAAAGTTTCAGAGATTAGAAGGACTTGACCACATGGCCATCGAACGCACGCTCTCAATCATCAAGCCAGATGCCACCGAGCGGAATATCACCGGCTTGATTGTCGCGCGCCTGGAAGGAGCTGGCCTTCGGGTCGTCGCGCAACAGCGGGTCTGGTGGAAGAAGAAGCATGCCGAAGAATTCTACGAGATGCACAAGAAGCGGCCTTTCTTCGACGATCTCGTGAAATTCATGGTGTCGGGACCCATCGTCATCCAGGTCCTCGAAGGCGAAGACGCGATCAAAAAGAATCGCGAAGTCATGGGGGCGACAAACCCGGAAGAAGCCGATGCTGGCACAATCCGTAAGGACTTTGCCATCAGCTTGGAGAAGAATTCCGTACACGGATCGGATACACCCGAAAACGCAAAGCGCGAGATCGACCTCTGTTTCAAAAAGAGCGAGATCGTCGGCTAAGCGGCGGCCGGCCCTAGCCCGTCATTACGCCACACGACGCTTCAAAGAGGCGCTCCTGCGCTTGAAGAAGAAGTCGCCCTAGCTGAGTTCGCGAATCCGGAAGGGCAGGCCGCCTTGAGGGCAAAGCGTGACGGTCGCGCGGATCTTCGCCGGCGTCGGGCCCACATATTCAGGCGTGAAGCGCCTGAGGAGCTGGACCAGAGCAAGCGTGTTCTCGATCTGTGAGAGGGCGCCACCAATACAGGCGCGCTTGCCAGCCGCAAAGGGCAGGTAGGAATATTTCCGCCGCTTCTTCGCACGCTCCGGCGCAAAGCGCTCCGGATCGAACTTCTCCGGCTCTTCCCAATATTTCGGGCTGTGATGAGCGATGTACGTCAAGACAGAGACCTTGTCGCCCGCGTTGATCTTGCGGCCGGCGATCTCGTCATCCCCCGCCGCAACGCGGATCAGGCCCCAAATCGGCGGGTAGAGACGCATCGTCTCCTGAATGACCATGCGGGTGTAGCTAAGTTGCTGCACTTGGTTCCAGTCGGGATCGCCGTCGCCACAAACACGACGCGCCTCCTCGCGGACGCGGTCCATGGCTTCTGGGTGCTGGGACAGAAGGTAGAGCGACCAGGCTAGTGTCAGCGCCGTCGTTTCAGTTCCCGCCCAAAGATACTGCTTCATCTCATCGATGACTTGGCGGTGGTCGAATTCCGGGAAATCGGGATCGGCCTCGGCCTCCAACATTGCCGTCAGCAGGGTCTTCTCTCGGTGATCAATCACATTCGCGCCGATAACCGTATCTGGGACCGAATGCCAGACCTCCATCGCCTTGGCAGGATCCTCATCCGTTATCTCTTCGAGCTCGCCACGCACATTCTTGAGTCGAACGGATTTGTGGTTGGTCACGTCCGTGTAGGTCTTTACCTGCTTGAACACGAAGTGCGGGTTGAAGGGCATCTCGCGGTCGAACAGAGCGCGGCACACCATGTCGGCCGCCATGGTCCAGGTCTCTTCCACCATCTCGACGGTCTCGCCTGACTCCGCAATCGCTTGCCAACGGTCCATCTTGGAATCGATAGCGGACATCAAATAGGGGAAATACTCCTCGAACATTTTCGGATGGAACGCCGCCTGCTGCGGAACGCGGATCTTCTGCCACAGCGCGCCATCAATGGTGATCATGCTGCGTCCGAAAACGGGACGGAGTCCGTCGAAATACTTTATGTAATTGTCCGCATTCGTCACGAGAACACGCTCGGCATGCTCCGGCTCGCTTAATAGGACGATGCGTTGGTTCTTGAGATTGACCGGCAGGACGCCCTTGTACTTTTCGCACAAGGCCATGAGGACCTGCATAGGGTTCTCTTGGTTCAAAAGAGCCGAGAGCTTGAACCAAATACTGTCTTCTTCTCCGAGGCCGTGCGACGCAGAGTAGGCGACCGTCATGTCCGCCATTTAAGCCTTCCCTCTTATTGTTGGGCCAAGTGTTCCTGGAGGGCCAAGTGTTCCCACACAGGGCTTGAGGCCAAACCGCACGATCAGCACTAGGTCTCGGGCAACTTCCGCCTCGCATGACTTCTGCGCGCGGGCCTTAGTTGCGGAGATCGACTGAATAGATGCTGTTCCTAGCATCCGCTTGTCTGCATTGTCTACGGGCCCTTGCGCAGCTGAATATTGCGATACGTCAAGTTCTTGCTGTCACTGAAGGGCTTTCTTTGGCGTTTGGGCAGCCTATTAAGAACTGCCCCTCAGGGGGGGCGAAAAAAGGGCAGGTTCTGCCGGGCCCTTGGGCATGCCGTCCACGAACTCCCCCCGCACTTGCGCCTCCCCGGACGCAACGAGGCGCAAGGCATGAGGATAGAGACGGTGCTCGGCGGTCAGCACCCGCGCCGCTAGTATCGCCTCGGTGTCGCCGGTCAAGACGGGCACGGCCGCTTGCGCGATGATTGGGCCGTCATCCATCGCCGCCCGCACGAAGTGGACCGTGCACCCTGTTATGCGGGCGCCCGCAGCGAGGACGCGTGCGTGCGTATCGAGGCCCTTGAAAGCAGGCAACAGAGACGGATGAATGTTGAGGTGGCGATCCAGCCAGCACGACACAAAGCTTTCCGTCAAAAGGCGCATAAATCCCGCATTGCAGAGAAGCTCGACACGCGATTGCTTGAGCGCATCATTCAGTGCCGCTTCGAACGTTTCGCGAGACGGGTAGTCTCGATGGTTGATCGTTCGGGTCGGGATGCCTGCTTGCTCCGCGCGGATGAGCCCTTGCACCTCAGGCACGTTAGAGATCACGAGAACTATCTCTGCCGGATAGTTTGGCATCTGAGCGGCATCGATGAGCGCCTGCAGATTGCTGCCACGGCCCGAGACGAGAACACCAACGCGACGCCGCGCGCTCATGCCCCGACGACCCCGGCGTCGAGCACGACCGCCGTGCCATCACCTCGTTCGGCAAGCAAACCGATCTGTCGTGCTTCTTCGCCCAGGCTGGCGCTGACGCGATCGACATCGTCGGGCGATACGGCAGCGACCATGCCGATACCGCAATTGAACGTGCGAAACATCTCATGTGCGTTTAGCCGCGCTTCACTCTGGAGCCAGGAGAAAACAGGCGGCATCTCGACGGCCTCGATGTCGATCCTGGCTGATACCGTCGTGGGCAAGATGCGAGGCAGGTTGTCAATCAGGCCGCCACCGGTAACGTGGCATAACGCCTTCACGGCCCTTGGGTTTGCATGAATCGTATCAAGTAGTTGGCGGACATAGATGCGGGTTGGGGTGAGTAGAACCTCCCCAAGTTTGTATTCGGGCGCGAAGGGGGCTGGGTCATCCCAATCAAGGCCGCTTTCTGCAACGACGCGGCGCACGAGTGAGAAGCCGTTCGCGTGAATTCCTGATGAGGGCAGGCCGATCAGCACGTCTCCGGCTGAAACATCCGGCCTTGGCAGAATGGCATCCCGTTCTACGGCGCCCACTGCGAAACCTGCGAGGTCGTAGTCACCGTTCCCATACATTCCAGGCATCTCGGCCGTTTCGCCGCCAATCAGCGCGCAGCCGGCTTGTTGGCATCCGTCGGCGATGCTGGCGACGACCTGGGCAGCAACGCCTATTTCCAGCTTCCCAGTTGCAAAATAGTCCAGGAAGAAAAGCGGTTCTGCACCTTGGACAATGAGATCGTTGACGCACATCGCCACAAGGTCGACGCCGATTCCCTGATGCAGACCTGTATCAATGGCGAGTTTCAGCTTGGTCCCGACGCCATCGGTGGCGGCGACAAGAACAGCGTCTTTGAAGCCGCAGGCCGCGAGGTCGAACAGGCCGCCAAAACCGCCCAAATTCCCAAGGACGCCCAATCTCTTGGTCTTTTCAGCGAGCGGGCCGATTGCATCCACGAGAGCGTTTCCGGCATCGATATCGACGCCTGCCTCGCGATAGGTGAGCGGCTTGCTTTTCGGCATGGACTCTTTGAGCTTAGAGACGTTGGACGGGCCACGGGGATCCGGGCCTGCGGCGACACGGCATGCAAAACCCAGGGTTCTGTCATACCACTCTTGGCAGGCATGGGGGCCCGAGGCAAGGGGCCGGGTGGGGCGCCTGAAAGGGGCTGCGGAGACCGCGCAGTCTGATAATCTCCGGGCCGGGAAGAACTCAGAATACAAAGACGTTCGGGAGAGGCGCCGGTGAACATCCCCAATACGCTGACATTTGCGCGGATCGTGTCCGTCCCGCTGCTGATTTGGCTTATCATCGAGGGGGATTTCTTCGCCGCATTCGTGGTTTTCATGCTCGCGGGCATATCCGATGCCGCGGACGGTTACCTCGCCAAGCGGTATGGCTGGCATACCGAGCTTGGTGCCTATTTGGACCCGATCGCAGACAAGGCCTTGCTGGTTGCGATTTATGTCGCGTTGGGCCTTTCCGGCCACTTGCCGGTCTGGCTTGTGATCATTGTGGTCAGCCGCGACATCCTCATCGTTGGCGCGGTTGTGCTCGCCTGGATCATGGGGCGGCCCGTTGAGGTGAAGCCGCTGGCCGTCAGCAAGATCAATACCTTCGCTCAAATCGCTCTTGCCGGGCTTGTTCTAGCCCAACTTGGGCTCGGCTTGGGCGTCGATAGCCTAGTGCGTGTGCTCATTTGGATCACGGGCGGCCTTACGATCTTGTCCGCCTTCGTCTATTTCTTCGGATGGCTGCGGCACATGATGAGTTACGAGCCCGAGCGTTCCGAGCCTCGGCCAGAACTAAAATCTGCAACCTCGCGGCCGGGCGTCCAGGGACAGCGCGCGGAAAGCGGTGGAAATGGTGCAGCGCGACCCCAGGTACGAACACCGTGAGCCCCGGACAACTCGCATTCGATCTGCCGCATCGGGCCGCCTTGGGCGTGGAGGACTTTCTCGTCAGCGAGTGCAACCTCGCGGCGGTCCGCATGGTCGACGCTTGGCCGGATTGGCAAGAGCCGGCGCAGGTACTCGTTGGTCCGGCTGCGAGTGGAAAAACGCATCTCGTCCGGGTTTGGCAGGAAAGGTCCGGGGCCGAAGCACTCGATCCTCGCGGTCTGGATGTCGCTTCGTTTGACGCACGACCGGCCGGGTCTTCGCTTGTTGCCGAGGACGTCGATCGAGCTGGCTTCGATGATCGCACGCTGTTCCATCTCCTCAACCTCGCGCGGGAGAAGCAATTCTCAGTTCTGATGACAGCCCGGATAAGCCCCAATCGCTGGCCATTTGCCTTACCGGACCTACTCTCACGCCTCAGCTCCATACGGGTCACGGAAATCGGGGCTCCGGACGAGGCATTGCTGAGAACGGTGATGCTCAAACATTTCTCGGACCGTCAGCTGTCTATCGAGCCCAAAGTGCTCGATTTCTTGGCCCTCAGGATCGAAAGGTCCTTAGTGGCAGCCGCCGAGGCGGTCGATGCTGTGGACCGGGCGGCTTTGCGCTCCGGCAGGAAAATCAGTCGGCAGCTGGTGGCCGAGGCGCTTGGGGGGGGCAGCGCCGATGGATTAAGCCGCCGGAATTGACCTTTGCCGCTACCCTGGTGGTACAGTTGGAGGCTAACAATTTCAGCTCCGGCGTGAAGCGCTGGCGGGCGCGAAAAGCGCTTTGTTTCATGAGGATATTGATGAACATTCCGGAGACGACAGAGCCGGAAGGCGCGATTGCCCGAATCGCGGCTTATGGCCCGAGCCGCTATTTCAATCGCGAGCTGTCCTGGTTGAACTTTAACAAGCGCGTGATGGAGGAGGCCGAAAACGAACGCCATCCATTGCTGGAACGG
>JARFRF010000035.1 GCA_029287395.1 Methyloceanibacter sp.
TCTCAAAATCGAGTCTCTCGGCAAGTTTGACTTCGTCGTAGAAACGCTTGGCGAACTTTATGGCTTCGGCCTTACCTTCACATCGTGTGCTCTTGCGAAGGTATTTGCGTCCGACAAACAGACGGAGCTGATAGAAACGACTTGCGGGGATTCGATAGATTTGAAGCGTCGGGTAGCCTTTGACTGACTGAAGGTCATACGGATTCGTTCGGCTCCCCATAGCGGAATAGTATGAAAGCAGAATGCTACATACAACCAAAGAGGCGGGGTCTAGTAACTAGCTGATTTTGTTAGTGATTTGGCTGGGAGACTAGGATTCGAACCTAGATTGACGGAGTCAGAGTCCGCTGTCCTACCATTAGACGATCTCCCACCAGGACTGGCGGCCGCGACGGATATTCAGAATCGGTCGTGATCCTTAGCGCGGAATTCGCATTTTTCTAGTCGCTGGCAGCGGCGCTTGGCAAGCCTAACCGTTGCTCTGCGTACTCCTACTCCTGGTCTTCCTTCAGTTTCGATCCGGCCGCGGCCAAGATGCCAACCCTGCCTGCCGGTAACATATTCTCCAGAAAGTGGCTGCATCATGCTGCGCATGAATCAGCTTTCACCCCCTTCGAACCGCATTTCTGCGGCGCTTCATGCGTTGCGGCGACTCTACAACGAAAGCGCCACCGACAAGGCAGTGCTGGGTCTCAAGAGTCTGCGGACCGTTATGGCAGAGCGGCTTCGGGAGCGAGGGCGTCAGGGCCAGCGCGAGGAGAGATAGGCCTAGGCCTCGCAGGCTGCGCGGGGTTTACCTGCCTGATCAGATTGGTAGATTGGTCGCATAGGACCAATGCTATAGCCTCCGGGAACGGGCGAGAAAGCGCCCTCTGAGGGCTCGAAAGGTTGAAAACTGTGAGTGGGCCGAGCGGAAGTACCCGCGCGGCTGCAGGGAGTGCTCGCCGCCAGGAGCAGGCGCGACGCCCCGATGCTCCGGGAGACGCTGGCGAGGAAGTCCGCGTCGACGTCCCGAGGAGCAATACCGGCGAAAGCGGCGCTTTCAGCGCCGTGGCGCCAGGGACACCCGCACCTGCGAGTGTGCCTGCGGCCAGCTTTCCCGGCGCAGCCAGCGCCGCAGGTGAGATTGTGCGCGATGCACGCGACTCTGCGCATTCCAGTCTCTCAGTATACGGCGCTCTTGATCTCGGAACCAACAATTGCCGTCTGCTCGTCGCGAAGCCATCGCGACGTGGATTTACGGTGGTCGATGCGTTCTCTCGCATTATCCGGTTGGGCGAGGGGCTCCAAGCCACGAGCCGGCTCTCCGAGAGTGCTCAGCGACGCACCATCGCTGCGCTGAGGATCTGCGCGGACAAGATGCGCCGCCGTGGCGTTACGCGGTCACGATTGATTGCAACCGAGGCCTGCCGGATTGCCACAAACGGTGCGTCATTCATTGACCGCGTTGAGAACGAGACGGGCCTATCTCTTGAGATTGTCGGACGCGAAACGGAGGCCAAGTTAGCCGTTTCGGGTTGCGCGTCGCTGCTGGATAGCGCGTGCGACTGGGCTCTCGTGTTTGATATAGGCGGCGGTAGTTCGGAACTCATCTGGCTTGACCTTCGAACACTGGGGAAGGATTGGAAACAGTCCGTGCAGAATCGGGCGGCCGTTCAGGACGCAATCGCAGCGTGGACCTCCTTACCGCTCGGAGTGGTGAACTTGGCCGAGCGTCACGGAGGCCGCAATGTGACGACTGAGAGCTATGAGGCAATGGTGGAGGATGTAGCGGGTGCGCTGTCGGGTTTCGAATCGCAATACCGCTTCGGCGAGCGCGTTGCCCATGCCCGCGCTCATTTTCTCGGCACTTCCGGCACTGTGACGACTATTTCTGGAATTCATCTAGGTCTGCCCCGATACGATCGTGCGCGAGTGGATGGCTGTTGGCTCAAGGCCTCCGATGTGCGCCAGGTCTCCAGCAATCTCTCGAGTATGAGCTATGCAGAGCGCATCGCTCAGCCCTGCATCGGTCAGGAACGGGCGGACCTTGTTTTGGCCGGCTGCGCGATTCTTGAGGCGCTGCTGCGCACGTGGCCCTGCGAGCGATTGCGCGTGGCGGACCGCGGCCTGCGCGAAGGAATCCTCACCACACTCATGGCGGAGGATGGCCACGATCGGAAGATGCCTCGCCGTCGCCGCAAGCGGCGCGGTCGCAGGAGAGATAGCCGAGGCTGAAGCACCCACGCAGTGGCTGTGTGTTCGCTGCCGACAGATGGGGCTGGTTGTTAGTCCTCAGGTACTAAGTCACGCTGCCGATCCGACTTGCCGAGCGCCTCCGCCTTTCGCGAGAGGCTCGCCCCCGCGTCCTTTGGTAGGCGCATGAAAACGAGCGCCGAGCTTGCGCAGATCGCTCCCACAATCAAGAAAGCTAGAGGAAAGTCGCTTGCCACGACCTCGTTGCTATCGCGGCCCAAGCGTTGGAACTCAAGTACAAGCGCGCCAACAGCAACGCCCGCGGACATGGAGAGTTGTTGCGACACGCTCGCGAAGCTTGTCGCCTTGCTCATCTCATGCTCCTCGATGTCCGCATAAGCAATAGTATTGATTGCGGTGAACTCTAGGGAGCGGAAAAAACCTCCAACGAGAAGTGTGACGAGGATCACCGTCTGTGGTGTGGCCGCCGTGAACAGAGAGCAGGCCACAATGAAGGACGCCGCGATCAGGGCATTCCAGACAAGTACTGGCCTATAGCCAAATCGGCGCAGAATTGGCGCTGCTGTTGTCTTCATGGCCACGGCGCCGACGGCAATGGCGAATGTGAGAAGCCCCGACTGAAGGGGGGTCATGCCGAAGCCGAGCTGAAAATAGAGCGGCAAAAGGAAGGGCGTTGCACCAACGCCGATCCGGAAGAGGAAGCCCCCAGCGATGTTGGCGAAGAAGGTCGGGATCTTGAGCAGACGCAAGTCGAGCAGTGGCGCGGGTATCTGCAAGGCGTGGCGCACGTAAGAGGCACAAGAAATGGCGCCCACTGTCAGCAGCGTAACGACAAACCATGGCGGAAAGAGCGGCTGACCGATGATGGTGAAGCCGAAGGCAAGACCCGCAAGGCCTATGCCGGATAGGAAGAAACCTTTGACATCGAGCGGCGGCACATTTTCCTCACGGAAGTTCTCGATGTAGCGCGAGGAGAGATAGATGCCGAGTAGCCCGACCGGAATGTTGATCCAAAAAATCCAGCGCCAAGAGAATACGGTCGTGATGAATCCCCCCAAGGGAGGCCCAATCACCGGCCCCATAAGTGCAGGCACGGTCAGCCAGGCGAGTGCCGAAATCAGCTCGTCCTTCGGGACGGAACGTAAGATCACCAGGCGTCCGACTGGCACCATCATTGCGCCGCCGATGCCTTGCACGACGCGGAACAGAATGAAGTCGGCGAGCGACGTCGCAAAGCCGCACGCCGCCGAGCCGATTGTGAACACGACGATGGCTGCGCGAAACACCGTCCGGGCGCCAAAGCGATCCGCCATCCAGCCACTAATTGGTATGAAGACCGCGAGCGACAGCAGGTAGGATGTGAGAGCCAGCTTTAGCGCGATAGGATCTTCGCCAAGATCGGCCGCGATCGCGGGCAGCGACGTGGCTATAATGGTCGAGTCCATGGTCTCCATGAACAACGCGACCGCGACGATCAGGGTGATAAAGTAACGTGGCATGAGGTCAGTGATACAAGAGTTGTGGGCACGACATGCGCCCCTCGGCGCATTCGGGTCAAGGGCGCGGGGCGCAAATACAAAGCGGTATTAGAAGCGGGCGGTATGGCAAGAGGTGGAAAGAGCGGTCCCAAGGAGGGCGCGGGACGGCGCGGTCTCACCGTACGCGTCAAGACCGCGAAAGGGCGGAAGCTTGCCTCCACGCGCTGGCTTCAGCGGCAGCTGAATGACCCCTATGTGGAAGAAGCCAAGCGTCAGGGTTATCGTAGCCGGGCCGCCTTCAAGCTTTTGGAAATAGACGACAAATACCGCCTGCTGAAACCCGGCGGCATCGTCGTCGATCTTGGCGCCGCTCCAGGCGGGTGGACGCAGGTCGCTGTCGGCCGGGTCAAGGCCGATGCCGGCAAGGGTCGGGTCGTCGCTGCGGATCTGAACGAGATTGAGCCCGTTTCAGGCGCGGAGTTCCTGCAGCTCGACGTCACTGACGCGGCGGCTGGCACGTTGATGCGCGACGCGCTCAGTGGTGAGCGTGTCGACCTCGTGATGTCGGACATGGCCGCTTCTTCGATAGGGCACCGCCAGACGGACCACCTGCGTGTGATTGCACTAGCGGAGGCGGCGCTCGACTTTGCCGAGGAAGTCTTGAAGCCGGGCGGCGCCTATCTTGCGAAAGTGCTGCAAGGCGGGGCGAGCGGTGACTTGCTCGCGCGGCTTCGTCAGAACTTCGCGAAGGTCGCGCATGTTAAACCTAAAGCCAGCCGTCAGGACTCCTCTGAAGTCTATGTGCTGGCAACGGGCTATCGCGGTTCGACCTCGTAGAACGCGTTTTAGCAGCGACCCCCATCAACAAATAGCCAGAAATCTTTTTCGACTTCGCGGATGACATTTCTCGGCATTTCGGTAGGTTCCCGGACTGCGGGGAACCACTACCACTTGGGCGAGAGAAAGACGCAGGGATTGGATCAGTCCGCTGCTGCTAGCGCGGCAGACCGAGGGAACTATGACGTTCGACTTGACGCGGCGGCTCTGCGCGGAGGCGCTTGGCACGTTCTTTCTTGTGATGGCGGTGGTCGGCTCCGGCATCATGGCCGCAAAGCTTGCGGGCGGAAACGAAGCGCTGGCGCTGCTCTGCAACATGGTCTCCGTCGGGGCCGTGCTCTTTGTCATCATTACGATCTTCATCTCGATATCGGGGGCGCACTTCAATCCTGCCGTCAGCCTGGCCATGCTCCTGCGCGGCGCGCTGCCGGCTGGCGAAGCGCTGCCCTACGTGATCGTGCAAATTCTGGGTGGGTGTCTCGGTGCGATTGTTGCGCATGTGATGTTCGGTCTTGAGCCCGTCCAGCTTGCGCAGACCGCGCGAACTGGCGGCGGGCAATGGCTCGGCGAATTCATCGCGACCTTCGGGCTCGTTGCGACGATCATCGGCTGTGTTCGGTTTAACCCGGCCGCAATCCCGACTGCTGTCGGCCTTTACATTTCGAGCGCATACTGGTTCACGTCGTCGACGTCCTTCGCCAACCCAGCGGTCACGATCGGGCGCGCGATTACCGACACCTATGCGGGCATCGCACCCGCCCATGTGCCGGCTTTCCTCGCAGCACAGCTTTTGGGAGCTGCTGTCGCTGTTATCGTTTTTGGCTGGCTGCTTAAGCCGGGTTCGGACACGCAAGAGAATTAGGGCGCAAAAGGCGCGCCACAGCGCTCAGATCACAAGAGTTGCGTCTTTTTGGCTTGGGCCAGCACAGCATCCATGTCGTCGCCTGAAAGCTGCAGCGCGGCCGCGATTCCGCCGAGCGTGTCGCGCTCGGCTTGCGATACGTAGCTGTTTGCGAGGATCGTCTCGTAAGCGCCACGCAAGATGGCCGCCATTGCCTTGGTGGAGAGGCTGCCCGCGACCTCCGACAACTCCTCAAGGACATCTTTGCGGGCATAGACCTGGACGGCCGAAACTACGCCGCTGACATCCACTGGCTCCCCGGTCAGCTCTTCGTACACGCGCTGGATGAGGGTGACCTCGCGCGCGTCGAGCCGGTGGTCAGCAGCGGCCATCGCGGCCATTACTTTCAGAATCCAGTCCGCCTCGAGCTTCGTCGTCATCCTGAGCCGTCCATTTCCTCATTCATGCTCACGAACGAAGTGTGGCCCACAATCTTTGCATTTCTAGGGCTGGTTCTCGGAGAGCTGTTTCCGCAAGCGCGCATTTTCGCCTTCTAGCGCGGCGATACGCTCGGCAAGCGATTCCACATCCTCCGCGAAGATCATGAGTGGAACGTGTTGAGGGCAGTTGGTGTCCCAGGACTCCACTGTGAAGACAACCGCCGCCTCCGCGCGCGCCACGTAGTTGTCGGGCATGAGC
>JARFRF010000061.1 GCA_029287395.1 Methyloceanibacter sp.
TTTCCACAGTCTTCGTGAGAAAAAGACTCGTTGCGATTCCCCAAGGAACTGTTATACGAAGCAAATCGAAGGAACAAATTGCGCAAGAGTGCATTTAGTCCCTAGAGTTTTCAAGTCCCAGCCACAAAAACGGCGCGATCAAACGATTTTTAGGGCGGAATCAATTACTGGGAACGCGAATTGCGTCGCGGATTCCCTAATTAGAGCATTCCGACCGGAAGCTCGAAATCATAAGGAGCTAAATCATGGACGCAGCGGCAGAAAAGGACGAGCTTGTTGAACTGACAGCTGATATCGTCTCGGCTTATGTCAGCAACAACACTGTTGTGGCGACAGATTTGCCAGCCCTGATCAACAATGTGTTTGACGCGTTGAAGAAGGCTTCTACGTCCGGCATGCAGCTGGCAAAAGAAGAACTGCGCCCAGCTGTTCCGATCAAGAAGTCCGTGACGGCCGAATACATCATTTGCCTCGAAGACGGCAAAAAATTCAAGTCGCTCAAACGTCACCTTCGGACCCATTACGATCTCTCGCCGGAGGACTACCGCGAGAAGTGGGGGCTGCCGCACGACTATCCGATGGTCGCGCCCAACTATGCGGCTGCCCGGTCAGATCTTGCTAAGCGCATGGGACTTGGACAGCGGCGCCGCTAGTTGATTGCTCTCTTTGTCGGTGACAGCGGCCAGCGTGCGTATCGAGCTTTAGCTGTCATATTCGTAGGTCGGTGGATTAGAGACATCCGGCCGAGCAGCCAGTGATGCCACGCCCCAAGCGCAATATCCGGTGTCGAAGGCGATTGGCGCAACAACCTATTGTGATATCTCGATAAATTCAGCGCTTCCCTTGAATGTGACGATGCAACCCGCCCACAGTCGCAGCGGTACGATTCGATCAAGCGAGGGAAACAGATGCTGTCCAATTGCGCCTTTCGGGCACAGTTGGCGCTGCCGGGACAGCGTATGCTTTTCGACTATTGGCAGGACATTTCTGAGGATCGGGCAATGCCGGTCCGCGCACACTTCGATCCGCTGAAATTCCCTCATCTTCTGCCGGATCTCGGGCTAATCGATCTGCGCGAAGAATTTTACCGCGGCATTTCCGGCTCGCGGGCACGCGGTTGCGGCACGTCTATAAGCGAGAAATTACAGGGCTACGCCTCTCGGAGGTATTCTCAGGAACTCGCGCTGCGCCATGGCGAACGGTTCATTCGCGCATTGCGACAGAGGCCGTGTGTGCTCAGGGCCTGTTGCAGGCTCGAGAAGAGAAAGGCGATCATGTGGTCGTTCAATGGCTGCGTTTGCCCCTCTCGGACAATGGTACGCGAGTCGATCGAATTCTTTGCCATGACATACGCCATGGCAGCTTGCAGCACTCGCCTGAGCGATTTTCTGGTGCAAAAGCCGCTTCTGAGTTCACGGTGTATTGCGCAGGGGGGAAACGCGCGCGACTGCCCGCGCGTAGGGCAGAAACTTAGTCACTCGGGGCGGGCAAATTATCGCCCGCCCATCGACTAGGCTGCGCCTGAGCGAGCTCTCTCGGCATCGGTACGAATGCGTGTCACCATTGCCATCAGCCCATTTGACCGCTGCGGCGTCAGATGGTCGTTGAGGTGAAGTTTGCCCAGCGTCGCGACGGCGTCGATGTCTAGGATTTCGTTTGCGGTTTTGTCAGAGTAGATCGCGAGCAGAATCGCAATCAGGCCTCGTACAATGTGGGCATCGCTGTCGCCGACAAAGCTCAGCCGCGGAACGCCCTCCGGGTGGACTGTTGTAGAGAGCCAGACCTGACTGACGCAGCCCTGGACTTTCGTGTCGGGCGTGCGAAGTGCGTCCGGCAGCGGCTCGAGCATCTTCCCAAGCTCGATGACATAGCGGTAGCGGTCCTCCCAATCATCGAGCAGTTCGAAGTTTTCGAGGATGTCCTCAAACGACGGGTAGTCGGTGGTTGTTGCGGTGTCCATGGCTTCAATATAGGTCCGCTATTCACTGGCGACGAGTGGCTTGTGAGAGAACCGGCTAAAGATAACGCCCGCGTGGTTTTTTGACAGATAGACCGGCTCGTCTGCAACCGGAGCAATAGGCACAAACAGCGTCGGAAACGGACCAATCTGCGAGGATCCTGGAACCGGCAGATGCCCTGGATTCTATACGTTGGGATCGCTCCACTCCGTCTGGAGGTCTTCCGGGCTTAGTGTATTCTGCGACCCACCTTGCAGCCAGGGCGTTGGCTCAATCGGTACTGCCGAGGGAACAGGCATAACGGCGCCGCGCTTAGGCGCCTCGCTTGCCAACGCCTGATCCGCAGTTTGTCTATCGACGTCACTTGCTAGCTGCGAAGGTGCGAGGGGCCCCGCCTGGGGACTGACCAGGTCTTGGATCATATGAGCGCCATGCTGCGCCTTCTGGACAAGCACATTCACGGCATACTGACCGGAGTCGCAGGTTGCCGGATTGCGCACGCAAAAGCCGCGAATGTCGGCCACAGCCGTCTGCGCCATCTTAAGCATCTTTTTTTGTTGTTCTGCATCCGTCGGGATCAGAACAAGAAGTAGCACAAGCCAGAACGCGGATCGCACTAGGAACAGCATTTGTTTGCCCTCGCTGTCACCAGCGGCCTTTCCATTGCCGCTCGTTACGCTGCACATATCGGCAGCTCAGCGAACAATACCCCTCGGACAATAATCTTCTTTCCGCGGACCATGTAAAACTTTACTCGAATTATTTACAGAAGGGACGCTGAGTCCCGTCATTTAAAGTAAAGATTAAGTTTATATGCGCCGGTCTGCGTGACGAAGCGCTTCGAAGATCTCGAACAGCGGTAGACGAAGGTTCTTCGAGCCTCACCGCGCAGAGCCGCTTTCAGGCGGCGGGAGGCCGCGCGTTTATGCTTTCCTTAAGCGGGCGAGTGAATAATGCGACGCCGTAAGAGACCTTGGGGGCGCAGCGGCTGCGTGCCGCTCCGAGTTGCTTGTGTTGAAACGAGAGAGTATTCGCGAGGTGTCGGCCTCTATCCGATCGCTGGTCGAAGTTTCGGCGCGCCGCTATGCGTTGACAATGGCGTATTGTCGGAAATTCATCGCGTCTGCACTGCCGGCGGGCCCATTAGCACTCTGCGTATTGTCTCTATATCTCGTCACAGGCGGCCACCCTTCTTTCTGGGGCGCACTCGCCTTTCTCGGCGTTGGCATCACCATGATCTACGTAGCTAGGCCTGTGCTGGCCCCTCAACGCGCTCAGCGCCAGTCTGAACAGGTAAGTGAAAAGAGCGAGGAGCGATACCGCCTCCTTGCGGAGTGCGCAAACGACATGATCACAGTCCATGATCGCCGCGGGCAAGTGATGTTTGTCTCTCAGGCGGCCCAACAACTTCTTGGTGCTACAGCGCCTAACGTGCTTGGCGGCGGCCTACTGGAACATGTCCATGTTGGGGACCGCCCCGCCTATCTTTCCGCACTCAATCGCTGCAGCGCAGACGATGAGCCGACGTCGGTCGAACTCCGTCTTCGCCGGGATGCATCCGACGATGAGCCAGGCAATGTCTGGGTTGAGATGCGGTGTCAGCCCATGCCGAAGACGAACAGCTGGGGTGATTCCGCAGTCGTCACCGTCACGCGAGACGTTTCTCAATACAAGGAATACGAAGCTGATCTACTCCGAGCGCGCAGAGAGGCTGAGGGCGCAAATCGTGCAAAGAGCCAGTTCCTTGCGAGCATGAGTCATGAGTTGCGGACACCACTCAACGCAATTATCGGGTTCTCGGAGATCTTAAAGCGGGAGCTTTTCGGTCAGCTCGGCGAGGAGCGCTATCGTGACTATGCACGGCTGATCCATGAGAGCGGCGAACATCTGCTCAGCGTTGTCAACGGCATCCTCGACATGTCGAAAATCGAGGCAGGCAAGTTCACCATTGTCCGAGAGCCATTCTGTGTCGCCTCCTTGGTGGAGTCATGCTGTGATATTCTCCGTCACACAGCGGAGACGAAGGGCTTAGCGCTGAAGGTTGAACTAGACGACAATCAGGGTGAGCTCGCGGCGGACAAACGCGCTTGTAAGCAGATGCTGCTCAATGTGATCTCAAACGCCATAAAGTTTACCGAGGCCGGGGGCCAAGTCACCGTTGCGGCGAAGGTGAGCGGCAACAAAATGGTCTTCACCGTCTCCGACAACGGGATTGGTATCCCTGATGAAGACCTTCCGCGTCTTGGCAACCCGTTCGTACAAGCGGCCAGCTGTTACGACAGGAGCCATGAGGGTGCGGGCCTTGGGCTGTCCGTCGTCCAAGGGTTGGCGAAGCTCCACGGCGGTTCGCTGAAACTCGAAAGCACTTTGGGCGAGGGCACAACGGCACGCATCATTCTACCGCTCGTTCAACGGACAGAGGCTACTCCTGCAGAAAAACTAGGAGACAGTGCTGCAGCGGCCTAGTGGCGCACCTGCGTTTAGTAACTTTTTAGTTTCCAGCGCCAAGATGCGCTAGGGGAGAGCGTGGCGCTCTTCTCGATTCGACCAGACTAGACCTTAGCAACCGGCTCGTGAGGATAATGGGCGTAGTTACAGCGCGGCTTCTATTCCTGGCTTTTTTCGTTATGACCGCGGCCATCGTTTACAACGCGCTCTACCTACAAGAGCATGCGTTGCACGACATGGCCGGCGCAAGCTCGGCAGGCCCGGCTAATACGCGCGTCATTGGCGTTGAGTCCCCGAGCGCGGGGTCAGCTACCAGCAGCGCCGCTAGCGAATATAAGAAGTCGACACAACCTGGCGGAGCGAGAGGTCCGGTCGGGACAGATTTGCCACCTCAGGGTGCTGGCGAGTCGCGATTGGTTGTTCGCGCGATTCAGCGGGAACTTGCGCTACGCGGGTTCGACGTCGGGCCGGTTGACGGCCAACTATCTGAGAAGACGCGTAAGGCGATCTCTGCATTCCAAATGCGCGAGGGGCTCGCTGTCACGGGTCTTCCAACCGACGACGTTCTGCGTCAGATTCTGCTTGGTGACACTATTGGTACGTCGGACGCAACTAGTTCCATTCCAGCGAACGACAGTATTGCCGCGAACGCGCCGGACGGCAGCACCGTACTTCGTGTGCAGCAAGTTCTGGCCGAACTTGGCTATGCTCCAGGGATTATTGACGGCGCATGGGGGCACAGGACCGCTGAGGCAGTCCGCGCATTTCAGCGCGATCGCAATATGGCAGTAACGGGCGGTCTTACGCCGGAGCTTCTTGCGGAGTTTCAGAAAGTGACGGGACGCGACCTGACACGAACAGCCGCACGCCGCTAGCTTCTGCACCTTCGCATCTAATTTTTGGAGAGAGTCGGCGCATGCGCTTGAGGAGCGGGATTTGGGTCAGCGCATTCCTGCGCCGGTGTGCGGCCGAAAACGTTCCGGCAATCGTCGCTCGACGCGGCCACGACGAGGCAGGCGCAATCTTCATCACCGTCGATAGGCTGGATGGGACGGTCGACCTTTACGGGCCAGCGCCGGCTGGACTATCGGCGGTAGACTCGGAACGCCGCTGGCTACGGTGCTTCGAGGGCGATAGCGCCGACGAGGACTCTGTTACCCAATACCTCAATCGCCAGACCGAGTTCGATCCAGACCTATGGGTAATCACGGTTGAGGACAAGCTTGGTCGGCACTTCTTAGGCGATGCACTGGTCGCTGCATGAACGAGGCGCCTTCATTAGGGCTTCGTTAACCTTAACTAGGCCCTAATCCAGAAAAGACGCACGATGCGTCGGCTTAGTTTGCGCATCGCGTGAAGCAAGCCGTGGAGACCTGAGATGGGTACCATATTGGAATTCCGCGTGACACAGTGTGACGGTCGAAAGGAGCCCCAGTCTGCGAGGGCGCTTGGCGAGATCATCATTTTTCCGGGCGTGCGTATCGAGCGTTACGGTGCACACCCACGCGCATCGCAACACGACGACGACCAGGCATCCGCCGAGGCCCGCGCAGATTCACGGGGCTGAGCGTGCGGACGCGGGTTGGGGTATCGTTGTAGCGGGAACGTTGGCTCGCGCTTGCTGCCGCCCGCAATAGGTTGCTTCAAGCGCGCGCTCAGCCTCGAAGCTGCGACTGGCGCCGGCCAGAGGTGCGCGGATAAGGGCAACCCCTTTACTCACAGGCGAGTTGACTACGACGAGGTTCTCGAGCGCCTCAGCGGAGTTGCCGGTCGCGTCCGCAACAGACTGGTCTTCGGTGGTGACGACTAGATCAACATTGCTGCGCTTCATGTCGGCTCCGATCACCGTGTAGAAGTTCTCCCCGATGGGGGTGTAGAAAGCGATTAGCCACAGCTCATCAGGAACATTGGCTCGAAGGTAGATCGGCCCCTCGGTGAGGTCGAAAAGACACATTGCGTAGCGTACGTCTGGCGCCATTTGCGGCATCACCTGCTGCCCTGGTTCGAGAGCGGGCAGCTGAATGATGGTGTTGGCTGGACCCATGTCCGCGAGCCGAGCATAAGCGTTGCGCGGTGCCAGCAAAGGCAACATGAGGACGGCGATCACATGGATCAGGCCGGCGAGCACGATAGCCATTGCGATATAGAGTCCTGGAAGTCTTACGCGCATTCTTTCCGCTCGATTCTCGGAAGGCTCTCGGGTAGGATCTGCCCAATGCCGCTGGCATCGGTATCGCGAGGACCATAGATCCGCAGCATGAGCGTGAGCCGTCGATCTGAGTCGCGCCCGGTAGGAAGCCAGTTCCCAGGCCTAGCGTTCCGCGACAAGTGGACCTCGTAGCTTCCGTCCGAACGGCGGATGGCTTCCTCACTGTTGAAGCTGTACCGGTTGGACGGGTTTGGAATAATCGACCCGCGGGCGTCGTACAGTGCGAGGGACCACCACCGCGCATTCAGCGGGGCCCCAGAAATGATGTACTCACACCCTGCACTCAGCTGACTGCCGCTGGAATCTGTGCTGGCTGTGAAGTAGCGCGCTGCCGTTGACGAAAGCGGTAGACGTCCGCTGCGAGCGAGATGAGCGCGGGTATAGGGGTCGGCGTTGGGGTTCCCTTCGCTGAGCCAACTTGTCCATGGGCCTATTCGCGTAGTGGTTAACAAGGAGCCACGTTCAATCATGTACCATGCCGACCCGATGCCCAAGAGCAATGCGATGACAAAAGCCCCAATGAAGTATCCCAGCGCACGCATGGACGTACCGCCTTCGTCCTGCCAAAGGTTGTTGTTCGCCTGCGTGCTAGAGAGCGGCATGTCTTGGAGTGCTGTCACGCGAGCATCGTCTTTCGCATAAGGCTCAACGCCAGTGTCTTAGCGGCGGTCGGTACTTGCCGTACGCGCCGCCCGCTCCGGTTTGCGGTTGGAGGCAGACTCGCGCGGAACGCTCTCAGGCTGCGTGGCTCGGCTTTGCCGATCGGCTCCGCGCGGCGACACCGGAGGCGCATTCTGCAGGAGGTTTGCGATATTGCCGAGAACCTGCCGTGTCGCTTTTGACATGTCTTTGGACGTATCGACAGGCGGCGGTAATGGCAGGTCCGCATTCGTATTCTGCGCCATGACGGCGGCCAACCGCTGTCTTTCCTTTATCTGACGCGGATGCGGGTCGACGCCAGGCGCGGTTGGGATGTTGTCACCGTCGTAAGCTGCATCCATGAATGTCTTCCACGTCTGGGCCGGGAAACTACCGCCAGTTACGCGGCCCATTGGCGAGAAGTTGTCGTTGCCATACCAAACACCAGTGACGTATTGACCAGTGAAGCCGAGGAACCAGGCATCGCGATAGGCAGTACTCGTCCCGGTCTTGCCCGCGACATTGGTGTAGTCAAGTCGCGCCCGACGGCCGGTTCCGGCATCGACGACAGACTGCAACATGGTGTTCA
Source organism: Methyloceanibacter sp. (assembly GCA_029287395.1). Classification (GTDB taxonomy): domain Bacteria; phylum Pseudomonadota; class Alphaproteobacteria; order Rhizobiales; family Methyloligellaceae; genus Methyloceanibacter. The sequence continues at coordinate 7,844 of JARFRF010000061.1, forward strand.
GCGTTTCGACGGACTCGCGCTTAAAGATTCGTTTCGGTCGGGGCTCGTCCCTATCGTGGTTGTACAGAAGCTGGCCGCCGATCGTGCTGATTTCCTCGATACCATAGGGGCGGATGGCAAGGCCACCGGATGCGAATACGCCCCAAGCACCTACGTGCTCTAACGGCGTCATGCCATTGTCGCCAAGCGCCATGGAGCACGTCTTTTTGAGATGCTTGACCCCCATTTTGTTTAGGTCGTCAAGCACGGTCTGGCGATCCACTTCAAGCGATAGCTTCACCGCCACGGTGTTGATGGACTTTGCTAGCGCGGTGCGGAGAGACATCGCGCCGCGATAGCCGCCGGAGTAGTTCTTAGGGGACCAACGCCCGCAACTCACATAGCCGTCGACAACGCGTCTGTTGGGCGTGTAGCCAAGATGCTCGATCGCGCTCAGATAGACATAGGGTTTGAACGAGGAGCCCGGCTGCCGATAGGCCTGAGCGGCGCGATTGAATTGGCTAACGCCATAGTCCTTTCCACCGACCATGGCTCGCACGGCGCCATTGGTCTCCATGGACACTAGGGCTCCAGCATTGAAATTCCGAGAGCGTCCGTACTTGGAGATGATGCCTTCGACAGCGTCGTCCGCCACCTTCTGAAGCCCGAGGTCGACCGTTGTTCGCGCAACAACGATACGATTCGGCCGACCTTCCATGATCCGACGCACTTCCTCGAAGCCCCAGTCGAGGAAGTAGTCGGGTGTATTCGTCTGCCCGCGCTCGATAACGCGCGCCGGATTGAGTCGGGCACCGTAGACTTGGCCCTCGCTGAGATAACCTGCCTCAACCATGTTACTCAGCACTTCGTTTGCGCGTGCGCGAGACGCGGCAAGGTTGACGTGCGGCGCATAGCGCGTTGGCGCCTTAAACATGCCGGCGAGCATTGCCGCCTCTGCAAGGGTCACTTCGCGTATCGACTTGTTGAAGTAGTATTGAGCCGCGGCTTCCACACCATACGAACCGCCGCCGAGATAGGCGCGATCGAAGTAGAGTTTGAGCAGCTCCGGCTTCGTGTAGTGGTTTTCGAGATAGATGGCGATAAACGCCTCTTTGATTTTTCTCGTAATGGCTCGCTCAGGCGATAGGAACATGTTCTTGGCGAGCTGCTGTGTTATCGAGCTTCCGCCTTGTACCACCGTGTCCGCGCGTGCGTTCTGCACCAGGGCGCGGGTCGTGCCCATCAGGTCGATACCGAAATGATCGAAGAAGCGCCGGTCTTCCGTGGCGAGCGTCGCCTTAATCATGTGATCGGGAATTTCCTCCAAGGGCACAGAGTCGTCGCGCAAGAGGCCGCGTTTTCCAATCTCGTTGCCATAGCGGTCGAGGAAAGTGACGCTGAATTCGTCAGAGAGGTTAATCTTGCCTTGCGCGATTTCGAACGATGGGAGAGCGAAGGCAAGCACGACCATCAAACCGGCTACACTCAGGGACAGTCCGTCGCAGACAAGTTCATTGCAGGCCCGCCAGAAGCCCTTGACCTCGAAACGGCCGAAGAACGAAGAGTAGGCGCCCCACCAATCGCGGAAGCTCGTCAGGGCGGCATAGAGGCCAGAGTCGATCCATGAATCGATCTTGAGCCAATCGATTATCTTGCCGCGATTATTGCCTTGGATGTCCCGCAATGGAATTCGACCTCCTTCGGGTGCACGATCCGCCCATGCAAACCCTGACCGCCTCCTGAGAGCTGGCCAGTCTTACATATACACCGAATACGGCCATTTATGGAGGTTTGACAAGGGGTTCCAGCCAAAATCTGACCAGTCTTAGCAGCGTAACTCGCGCTATTCTCGCTTTAGTCGAGTTCTGCGAAGCCCTTGGATTCCATGCAATCTACGTAGTCGGATTCGGAGATCTTCCCCTTGAAGAGGAGGATTCGGGTTACGGACGAGATACCTTTCCGACGAGCCTGCTCGAGACAGGCAGCTTTGGCCGCTTCGAACGCAGCCCTCTTGTCCTCAGCCTCAACCGCAGCTGTGGGTAGGAAAGAGACGTCGGGGGCCAGACCCTTGCGGCTACAGGCACTAAGCGCTGACCCCATTATAGCGGCGACCATCAATGTCGTGCTGAGCTTCCGCAAGATCGTACAGTCCCCCACCGGCGCTCTATGCAGTGTGAGCATGGCCAATTCGTTCTACAATTCGTTTGCCAGCAGACCTGACGGGCTGGGCAAACATTGAGCGCCATACAGTTCGCGCGCGAGATGTAGCCATGACCCGAAGAGCAACCCGCTGTCGAGAGCCCGTGGAAATCCTGTGCTAGAAGTGTCCCCAAGCGCCACTCAACTTTGCGATAGTCGTAATAAAGAAAGGCTTTAACAAGGACATACGCGCGTCCCAATGCCTCAGGTGCTGCTTCCCGGCCAGGCGCATCACAGTTGCGTGAGATTGGGGCCCGGAGCGTGCCAGCGGGCATACCGGACTGCCGGTGACGGGGTGTGCTTGAATAACCGAAAAAGGCCGGGAAGAATGGTTTTCTGAGCGGAGATTGCCTCTCAATTTACAAGGGTCACCGGGAAGGAGCGTGCCAACCATGCCGTGCTTTGCTTTGAGTAGATTCGTCGTGATTGCCGCGTTGGCGCTGATGACCCCGTGGAACGGCGCCGTTGCTCAAGATGACGCCTTCAATCTTTCCGTGCCCAAACCCGAGTTCGAGGAGGCGACGCCTAGGGATGTGGATTGCGGCACCGAGATGCTCTCCGGCAGTGGACCGGGCTTCACCTCCGATCGCGACGAGGCTGAAAACGTGGCCATCGCGAGCTGGAAACAGAAAGCGGCAAAGATTTTCCCGGACACGGATTTGGACTTCGACCTCGCTAAGGACTCCAATCTCAGTTGCGTTGTGCAGGGGCTCTACTCGAAGTGTTTTGCTGACGGCATCCCCTGTAAGCCAAAGAGTTAGCTAGGATTCTGCCGATACGGTGGGGAGGCCTGTTCACCGAGAGCGGGTTTTCTTAGGAAAAAAGTCCTTGACAGCGTGACGCTGTTTGGCTAGGTTGGTGCTACAACGCGTCAGTTGCGCGAGGGGCACGGCCCCTTGAGGTGGTGTTCTTCCTAGTTCCGAGTCGCTGATCGCGTTTAGACGCCGCTTCCAGAAATGGGGCGGCGTTGTTGGTTTGAAGGCATGCCAGTGCGCCACTAGGTCCAAAGCTTTTCTGTTGGGGCCGTTGCATTGCCGTAGCCCACTGGAGCGCCTCGGCAGGACTTAAAGAACGAAACGCACACTTCTTCACGCATCAACTCGTCTGCCGTCGGGGCAAGCCTATTGCGCTCCTGGGCATGGCTGTCTAGATCAGCGGCAGGCTTGCTGCCGCGGGCTGTTGGGCGCAACACAGAGTGCATGCTAGCTTAACGCAACGTACTACTCGAAGCTCAGTGCCAAGGAGGGGCAATGGCCATCCGGCTAACACCACCTACCAAGAACGTCTTCTACGTCTCCATCGTCTGCATCGTCTTTGCGGTCTTGTTATACTTCTTCGGCGTGTTCGGTGGCGTCGAAGGTGGCTTCGCGTCCGTTGCGCATTTCGCGTTTTGGGCTGCTGTGCTCGGCTGGGCCATGCTGACCGCAGGCGTTGTGATGAAGGGCGTCTGACACCAACACACGCGGCTCCCATGGTCTGATGCCGTGGGCAGCCCCGCCCCCAAAGAAAGACCATCAAATTTTGCAACGCTTTGGCGAAATGGCGCCGGAGCGCGAGATTAAATTGGCGCCCGCCAATCCGCAGACCGTCGAAGCGGGCGGGACGCCCCATCGGGCTGCGCGATTTCTGGAGTTTGGTACGCCGAAAATGCGGGCGCGGCCCTTTCTTTGGCCGGTTTTCCCCGCGCGTTTACCCCGCATTAAGCATGACCTCACAAATACTTTACGCGCGCGTTGGGCGAAGCGCTGAGCCATCCCATTGTATTCAGCGCCTGCATCCCCATCTGCCACATAATAATGCTCGTGGAGGATAGCGAGGATAGCAATGCCGGCAGCAAGTTGGGCGCTCCAACGCAGCATCTATCAGACGCTTTCCAACTCGGCCGTGCTGACATCTCAGCTTGGCGGCGCGCGGATCTACAACAAGGCGCCGCAGGCCCAAGCGCTTCCCTACATCACGCTTGGGCAGACAGTGAACCTGGATTGGAGCACTGGCACCGACGACGGTTCCGAGCACGATCTAACGCT
>JARFRF010000196.1 GCA_029287395.1 Methyloceanibacter sp.
CTAGCGGCTGAGTCTTTTGACCCGCCGCGACTGTGGCGTCATCGGACGCTGAGGTCGCCGGCGGGTTTTTGTTGGCTTATTGAGCTGAGGCATACGAGCTCATGACAGTGCGCGAGAAGAGTGCGGCCGGTCCTGGGGTCGAAAATTGTCCGGAAGACGTCTTAGACACGCTTGCACGCGGCCGAGCGGGAGCGCTCACCCGACTTACCGAATTCCTAGCCATTCCCAGTATTTCGACTGACCCGGCCTATCACGACGCTTGTCTCGAAGCGGCTACCTGGTGTGCTGAGACGCTTCGCGGCATCGACTTCGAAGTCAGCGTTGAGCCAACCGATGGCAAGCCGATGGTGGTTGCTCGTTGGAGCACCGGCAAAGGTGATGAGCCACGCCCGCACGTACTCTTTTATGGTCACTATGACGTTCAACCGCCGGATCCACTGGACGCTTGGAACGCGCCGCCTTACGATGCGCAAAACGTCCACGATCCTACTCATGGCAAAATCATCGTGGCGCGGGGCGCATCGGATGACAAAGGCCAGGTGATGACCTTCGTCGAAGCGTGCCGGGCCTGGATGGATACGACAGGCGCGCTTCCCGTTGACGTTACCGTCTTGCTCGAAGGCGAAGAAGAATCCGGAAGTCCCAGCCTCGAACCGTTTCTTGAGGCCCATGGGAAATCCCTGAAGGCTGACATCGCGCTTGTCTGCGATACGGGTCAATGGGACGCGGACACGCCGGCAATTACGGCGTTCTTGCGTGGCTTAGCCTTCTCTGAACTCACACTTAGCGGGCCGTCGCGTGACTTGCATTCAGGGATCTATGGTGGACCCGCACAGAACCCTATTCGTGTCCTCGGCGAGCTCATCGCGGGGCTGCACGACGAGAGCGGGCGCATTACGATACCGGGCTTCTACGAGGGCGTATCCGATCCCTCTCCCGAACAGCGCCAAGCCTGGCGTGCACTGAATTTCGATGGGGAGGGTTTCCTTGGCGAAGTGGGCTTGAGTGCACCGGCGGGCGAAGAGGACTACAGCGTCGTCGAGCAACTCTGGTGTCGGCCCACCATTGAGGTGAACGGAATTGTTGGTGGCTATACGGGACCGGGAACCAAGACGGTTATTCCGGCGGAGGCATCTGCAAAGTTCTCGTTCCGGCTCGTTCCGGGCCAGGAGCCCGACAAAGTCATCGAAGGCCTGCACGCGTATATCTCTGATCGCCTTCCGGCCGACGTCACCGCGACCTACCGCGGCGAAGGCGGATCCCCAGCCGTCGGCTTCGATACGAGCGCTCCTGCGTTTCGTGCAACGGCTGGAGCGCTGGAGTCGGAATGGGGCAAGGTTCCCGTGATCGTCGGCTGCGGGGCATCAATCCCCATAGTGGAAGCTTTCCGCACGCGGCTTGGCATGGACGCGCTGCTGGTTGGCTTTGCGCTCGAGGACGATGCGATCCACTCGCCCAACGAGAAATACAATCTCAGCAGTTTCGAGAAGGGCGCACGGAGTTGGGTCCGGATCCTAGCCGCGCTGGGTGCAACCCGTGCGGCGGCTTAGCCCTCTCCGCTTCGCGGCTGTGTTCATGGCCGTTACGCTTCTTGGCTTACCTTCGCTAGCCTATGACAGCGGACGCCCCCAAGCCTTCAAACGCGCAGAGCCTGGCGCGTTCGACTACTACACACTCGTACTCAGCTGGTCTCCCACACATTGCTTGACCGAGGGCCACCGGCGGGGCGACGCGCAATGCGACGTCGATGGCGATAGCGACTTTATTCTGCATGGGCTTTGGCCCCAATACGCTGTCGGTTGGCCCGAGGACTGCTACCGGGGCAAACACCCCTGGGTGCCCTCCGCTGTGATCAGAGATGTCGCAGACATTATGCCCGACAAGGGCATTATCATTCACGAGTACAGGTCACACGGCACCTGCTCTGGCCTATCGCCCGCAGCCTATTTCTCGTTAGCGCGGCGTGCGTTTGAAAAAGTGACAATCCCGCGAACGCTTGACGATCCAAAAACGCAACGCTTCGTGTCACCAGAGAAAGTCGAAAGCGAGTTCTTGGCCACCAACAAATGGATGCGGCCGGAAATGATCGCGGTGACTTGCCGGCGCGGTAACCTCTTCGACGTCCGTATCTGCTTCACGAAAGACCTGGATCCAAGGCCCTGCGGCAGGAACAGCAATCAAAGACGTCTATGCGCCCTCAACCGTATTACAGTGCCGGTTTCTAGAAGCGATAGATGACCGAGCCGCGAAACGAGTTGGAATCCGGATCGAATGTCTGCCTGTTCCCGCCTTGGAAGTTGACCGACTCCTCGCCGAAGTCCGTAAACTGATAGTCAAAGCGCAAGCTCCAGTCCTTTTCGAAAGCATACTCGGCGCCGCCACCGAAAGCCCAACCGGTGAAGGATGTCTCGCGGAAGCCACCACCGGGACCACTCGAATAGATGTCCGCGTCGGCCCAAGCTCCGCCGAAGGTTCCGAACAGCAGCAGATTGCTCGTGAACGCATAACCCAAGCGCATACGCAGATCCGCAAGGTTATCGAAGCCGATCTTCGCCCTGTTGGCCCCGTTGTTTAGTTGGCCACCACCGTCAATGTCCGCACCCAGGTAGTCGGCCTCGAGGCCAATCACGAACGGTCCGTGCTGCCAACTGAAGCCGCCAACCACACCGCCGATGACACCGTCGGAGTCGATGGAGCCTGGAGAGGTACTGTAGCTTACGGTAGAGCCACCGATGGTAGCGCCCAGCCACCATCCCTCGAATGTTGCATCGGATTGAATCGGATCCG
>JARFRF010000081.1 GCA_029287395.1 Methyloceanibacter sp.
ACAGTGATCGCTGGTTCTTGGTCCAGCTGTATCGATGGTTTCCGTCGACCCTGCAGGTCCTCACGATCATCCAGCCCGAGACGCTCGTGCGTTGGCATCGGGCCGGCTTTCGCTGCTATTGGCGTTGGAAGTCGCGCGCACGGGGAGGGCGGCCGCAGATCGAGACGGACCTCCGCGCGTTGATCTGGCGGATGAGCATCGATAACCCGCTTTGGGGAGCTGTGTGAACCGAAAACCTCGTCCGCAGTGCTCGCCTCCCTGTTGTGAACTAGGTTCTCCCCGCTCGCGACGTTAGGGGGAGGGACGAGTGTGTAGATTACCTGATCGTCTTGGGTGAGGCACATCTGCGCCGGATCTGGCGAGCCTATGCCCCGCTATTGCAATGACATCAGAACCCACTGGTCCTTAGCTAAAGATGCATCGTTTTCTCGGCCCGTTCAGTGGACCGGACGCATTACGTCACACCCGATCCTCGGTGAACCCATCACCAATACGTCCGGGCTTAGGTTTTCGGTACACACAGCGAGGTTTTCAAGAGCCCGCCCTCGAAGCTCAGCGGGATCCATCATATCATCTTGCGCAAAGGCTATTCCGCGTCGAATAGCAAATGAACAAATGGACACGGCTCAGTATGCGGCAGCGGCAAGATGCCCGATTGAACTGCCACGAATGGAATCCCGTACCTGCTGCTTCAGGTCCAACCGGTCTGGCATTGCGTCTGCGTTAGTACCGCCACACAAATTCTGCCGCAAGTTGGATATAAGCCACCCAATCAATGCATAACGACAGCACAGGACTTCCACCCGAGTTTGCCGACCGATTCACCGAGCCTTTCGCTCGCTTTCTCAAGATTGAAGCAGCGGCTGGCGGGATGTTGCTCATTGCGACAGTCACCGCCCTGATCCTATCGAACTCGGCATGGTCCACGCCGTTTCTTGCGTTCTGGGAAATACCAATCGGCCTGCATTTCGGCTCGTTGGACTTCACCCGTTCGTTGCGCCACTGGATCAACGACGGTTTGATGACGCTCTTCTTCTTTGTGGTTGCATTGGAGCTTAAGCGGGCGCTGGTCCTGGGTGAATTGCGAGATTTGCGCGCGGCGGCACTCCCTTTCTCGGGCGCACTCGGCGGCATGCTCATTCCTGTATGTGTTTATGTGCTGCTGATGTGGGGCCAGCCTGGCATGCATGGCTGGGGACCCGTGATGGCGACCGACACTGCCTTCGTGATTGGATGCCTCGCACTTCTCGGCTCCCGCATCCCGCCGACACTGCGCCTGTTTTTCTTGTCTCTGGCGATCTTTGATGACGTGGGGGCAATTGCGGTCGTGGCCATAAGCTATAGCGACGCCCTCAACTGGGTGCCCCTTTCCTTGGCCGTGCTCGGACTCTCCGCAGTCGCGGGATTCGCCCGCCTCGGAATCCGAAGCGTACCCTTCTATTTTCTGCTTGGAGGTGTCATCTGGCTTTGCTTCGACGCCTCCGGCATCCATGCAACGATTACGGGCGTGATTTTGGGGTTGATGACGCCAACGCATGGATGGGTGAGCGACGAGAGACTACGCGCGGTCCTTAGTCGCGCGCTTTCTCATCCGACCGGCGACTTCTGGAGTGGGGATACCACCGAGCGTCGAGATCTTCTCCGAGCGGGCACCGCTCTGACCGAGACGCTTTCCCCTGTTGAACGGCTGGAAATAATGCTGCATCCATGGGTAGGTTTCATGGTCATGCCAATCTTCGCGCTGGCCAATGCCGGAGTCGAAATCCACGGCGCGGATCTGGGCCAACCTGTCTCGGCGGCGATCTTTGCGGGGTTGGCTTTCGGCAAACCGATTGGTGTGCTGACCTTTAGTTGGCTCGCGGTTCGCCTAGGTATCGCGAGTCGAGCGCTCGGCTTGAGTTGGCGTCTCTTGGCAGCCGGCAGCCTCCTGACCGGGATCGGTTTCACCATGTCGCTGTTCATTGCAGACTTGGCCTACGACCCTGCAGTACTGAACGCCGCCAAGATCGGAATTCTCGCCGCGTCGACCGTGTCCGCTGCCGCAGGTCTTATGATGTTGTTATGGCTGACCCACGTTAAGAGGATCGGTTTTGTCTAGGAATGCAGCATGAAGTTGTTCGAATGCCAGCACTGCGGACAACTGCTCTATTTCGAGAACACGCGGTGCGAGCGCTGCGGGCATGTTCTTGGTTATCTGCCCGATCGAGAGATTCTGAGTTCCCTCACCAGCGAGGACGGCAGCCGCTGGTTTCCTTTGGTCGCCCCCGACGAACCTTTTGGCTTCTGCGCCAATGCCGCTTATGAAGCCTGCAACTGGCTGGTGCCGGCCGGCGGCCGAGATACGTATTGCTGCGCTTGCCGTTTCAACCGGACGATCCCCAATCTCGATAAACCTGAGAATCTCCTACTCTGGCAACGCTTGGAAACTGCCAAACACCGCCTCGTCTACGGGCTGTTGCGTCTTGGGCTACCGCTGGCGAACAAATTCGACGACGCCGACAAGGGGCTCGCCTTCGATTTCCTCGCAAGTCCGAACGCGAACTTCCGGGAAGGCCCGCAGATCATCACGGGCCATAGCCGGGGGCTGATTACCATCGACATCTCGGAAGCGGACGACGCCGAGCGCGAGCGCCATCGCCAAGACATGGCCGAACCCTACCGCACGCTCCTTGGACATTTCCGCCATGAAGTTGGCCATTACTATTGGGAGCAGCTCGTCCGGGGCGGCGTCTGGCACGCGGCTTTTCGGGAGATTTTCGGCGACGAACGAAGCGATTATGGCTCTGCTTTGCAAGCTCATTATACAAACGGGCCTAAGCCTGACTGGCGGGACCGTTATGTCAGCAGCTACGCCAGCGCCCATGCGTGGGAGGATTTCGCCGAAACGTGGGCCCACTACTTGCACATGGTCGATACGCTAGAGACGGCCGCCGCCTTTGGTCTGCGCGTGCGCCCCAAGGTTGGCCGCAACCCCGTGCTTGAGACAGAGATCGATTTCGATCCCTGCCGTCAGGTCAATTTCGATGCGTTGGTCGCTGCATGGCTGCCGCTCACCTACGCTGTCAATGGCCTCAACCACAGCATGGGCCAGCAAGACCTCTATCCCTTTGTCCTGGCCCCGGCTGTCATGGGCAAGCTCCGCTTCGTCCACGGGCTCATCCACCAGAACAGCGGCGCGAAGCAAGCCGAGGACTCAAAGCTTAATTGGCTTGAGTAGGCACGGCGCGCTTGTTCCATTTCCAGCGTCGCTCGTTGCGCTAGGTCAACTGGAGGATGACTGCGGCAAGAAAGCCAAATGACACTATCGCCATGATGGCGGCTACGGTGACTTTCAGTTCCATCGGATGTTCCTTTTCGTATCAAATTTGGTTTTCTTGGTGAGCCCATAAAGGAAGTGAGCCCGCGAGCCGTGAAGAGTTTAGCCTGCGTAGTACGCTCACAATGGTCGTAAATAGGGCCTGCTTGTCGTCAGCACGGTCGTCTTCAGAGACGGCGCTCGACATCGGCTGCTTGCGATCGGGCAGACCGGCTTTCCGGTGATCGGGCTGTTATTGTCGAAATACTGACTGTCGACAGGGGCGAACCACTCCCCGCCGCTAGAGCTATCGTAGCTGGGCCGCAGACCAATCCTCGAATTCAAAGTTTCTATCACCTGGTGCAGCATGGAATTTCTCCTTAGACGATCGCTGTTTTGATTACTCCTCGATCGAAATCATCGGCTTTGCTCATCGTCGAGTTCGACCACAGGTGTTCTCCCGAAGTCCGAGAGGACGCAGCTCTCGATCGTGGGGGGACGATCTGGTGTGCTGAATGTGTGGGGCAGCCGATCAACCGATCGATGCATGCGCGCCGCAAAATTGAAAGCCCCGAGAGTCTCGTCTCAGAGCTTCCGACGTGGCGATAAGAAAAAAGAGTTCCCGGTTGTGATTGAGCGTGGGAAAACAGCTTTACCAGAGCATATTAAACACCTTGGCGGCTCCAACCTTGGTCGTTTTGCATTTTCCTGTCCACGCTTTCCAAGCTGGAAAGTCCTTCCAACTTGCTTCGGCCTGCTTGAAGTGATCAACAACACCCGCATCGCTGCCGTAGACTTCCGTCAAGACAAAAACCGTGTTCCCCGTTGGCTTGGAGGACAGATTAAACGGATCTGACAGTTCCGACGCCTTGGACACGTCATAACTTATAAGCGCATTCGGCCCCTCGCGATGATGGGTTTCCTTCATCCAATCAATGTGACTTTTATAGAGCCGGTCTCCCTCGGCCACTTGGTCGGCAGGACAAATAGAAGTGACCACGAATCTTACTTCGTTATTTTTAGCCATTGGAGGTCTCCTGGTAAAATGAGTTTATTCCTCGCGGGCGATCCATCTGAGGACGGATACGCGCGAAGCATAGAACGAGCGGGCTGCTCAGTGTACT
>JARFRF010000200.1 GCA_029287395.1 Methyloceanibacter sp.
TACGTCGTCGGTTTTGTCATCGCCACGGGCCTTCTGCATTTGATTGGTATCGCCTTCGGCTTGCTTGTTCGCTGGCCCGCGGGCGTCTACGCCGTAAGGGCTGTCGGAGCTATCATTGCGGTACTTGGTGTTGCTTTCCTCATTGGCTTCGCTTAGGGCATCAACCGCAATAGCGCTGGGTCTTGCAGTCTGCCTCCTCCCCAGTTCAGCGGTTGCCCATAGTCCCGTCCCGGGCATTGCCGGCTTCTACACAGGCGTACTCCATCCGCTTTCGACACCAGGTCAGGTGCTCAGCCTCCTATCCCTCGGGCTCATGCTTGGCTTCCGATGGCCGCAGTGGTTTGGGTGGGCAGCGCTCGCGTTCGGGGGGGCATGCCTGCTCGGAATCTGCCTGGGTCAGTTGGGCTTCGTGCCAAACTGGAGCGAGCTGGTCTTGCTGGTGCTGGCGGCCTTGGCCGCAGCGCTCGCTGCACTCTACCCGTCCGGCTACTTTGTCACCTTCTTGGTCTTTTCGAGTGTTTGCGGGTTTCTGATCGGGGTCCTTTCAACACCAGACCCTGGTCCGCTGAATGATACAATCATCACACTTGCCGGAAGCTTCGTTGGCGCCAATATCGCATTGATCTACGCAAGCGGCGGAATTGGCTGGCTACAAGAGCGCTTTACCCAGCAATGGATGCATGTCGGTCTGCGAGTCGTTGCCGCGTGGATTGCGGCGATCTCTGTGCTCGCGGCGCTGCTCGCCCTCGCCACTGGGCAATCTTAGTCCCTCAGACCAATGAAGTCTGATGTCTCGTGTCACGCGCGGGCCCTCATTTACATGCCGATAGCGGGTATTGCCGGTGTATCAAGAATGTCTGCTACTGCTCGCTAAGGAGATGTTTCGCTGTAAGTCCTTGGCGACTATAAAGGCAAGAAGCGATAACGGCGTCAGCGCTAAGTACGCGACACGCCGGGGGGAATTGGGGAGTGAGCGACAAAGATCTCGATCTAACGACTGAGGTAAGCTCAGAGGCAGACGTCACACGACTTGGCCGTTCAGGGCCAAAACCGGACCATGAGCGAACTGCCGACGAGGACGTCGACATTGTTGACTGGGAGCGCGTCGCCTCAACGGCGGACTTCGCCGCGCTAGTGCAAGCTCGGGCGCGCTTCCTAATTCCAGCGACGATCTTCTTCCTGGTTTACTACTTTGCTCTGCTCATCTTGGTGGGCTTCTTCCCAGACTTGATGTCAACGCCGGTCCCGGGGCTCGGTCCCGTAAACCTTGCCTATCTGTTTGCGATCTCGCAGTTCGCGATGGTTGGCTTCGTGACATGGGCATATTTACGCGCGGCCAAGAACTTTGACGCCATCGCGACCAAGATCCGTGACGATGCACTCTCAAACCGGAGCGAAGCGAAGCCATGACAGGCGCGTTGTGGCTCTTCCTAACCTTCGTCGCGGTCACTCTGATGATTACTTGGTGGTCGGCGCGACAATCCAAAGGCGCGAGCGCTTATTTCGCTGCAGGGCGGCGGATCAAGGCATGGCAGAACGGGCTCGCCATCGCGGGCGATTACATGAGCGCGGCGAGTTTTCTCGGCATCGCAGGATTGATCGCGCTCAAAGGCTATGACGGCTTCATGTACTCGGTGGGCTTTCTCGTGGCTTACCTCACGGTGCTGCTTATCGTTGCCGAGCCCTTGCGCAATTCCGGAAAATTCACGATGGCGGACGTGCTTGCATACCGCCTAAAGGCACGTCCGGTGCGCGCGATGGCGGCACTGAGCACCCTCATCGTCACCACGTTCTACATGATCGCGCAGATGGTTGGCGCCGGCAGCCTCGTCAAACTGCTCCTGCCGGGTGTGAGCTACGAACTTGCGGTAATTGGTGTCGGTGTACTGATGATCGTTTATGTCGTCTTCGGCGGCATGCTCGCAACCACTTGGGTTCAAATCACCAAAGCGATCTTGCTGCTTGCAGGATCGGTTCTGTTGAGCGTTCTGGTGATGGCGCAGTTCGGCTACAGCCTTGGCAACTTCTTCGATGCCGTCAGTGAAGTGACCTGGGTCGACCCAAAGACGGGCCGGGAAATTACACAGAACTTTCTTCAGCCCGGACTCGCGTTCAAAGGGACGATTGGGGCCATCGATCTGATTTCATTGGGTCTGGCCTTGGTGCTCGGTACCGCTGGCCTGCCCCATATCCTCATCCGCTTCTACACGGTGCCGGACGCCAAGACCGCCAGGATGAGTGTGGTATGGGCGATGCTGGCCATTGGCGCCTTCTACCTCATGACGACATTCTTCGGTTTTGGTGCCGCGACACTGCTGACGCCCGCGAACATCCCCGATCAGAACATGAGCGCGCCACTGCTGGCGCTGCATCTCGGTGGCGAGCTCTTCTTTGCGTTCATCAGCGCGGTTGCATTCGCGACTATCCTTGCGGTCGTCGCGGGCCTGACCATCAGCGCAAGCACCAGCTTTGCGCATGACTTCTACACAAACGTGATTCACCACGGCCGCGAGCGATCGCCAGGCGAAGAGGTGCGCGTTGCGCGCATTGCTGCGTTTGTCGTCGGTGCGACGGCTATCCTCCTGGCGATTGGCCTCCGCTCGACGAATGTCGCCTTCCTTGTTGGTCTTGCATTCGCCGTAGCGGCAAGCGCTAACCTACCGCCGATGGTGCTCGCGCTGTTTTGGAAACGGTTTAATACGGCCGGCGCTTGTTGGGGGCTTGGCGTCGGTCTGACCAGCTCAATCCTGTTGATCTTGTTGAGCCCTAGCATTATGGGCACAGACGGCAGCGCATTGATCGCAGGCGAGCCAATATTCCCCCTGCGCAATCCGGGGATCGTTTCAGTGCCGCTTGGATTTGCCGCCGCAATCCTTGGGACTTTGCTTAGCCGCGAACACCACGCCGAGGATAAATTTGCCGAGTTCACGGTGCGGGCCAACACAGGCCTCGGCGCCGAGAAAGCAACCCACGGCTAGCCTACGCCACGCCCCTCGTAAGGCTTTGAACGAAACGGTCGATACTCCGGTCGTGCCAGGTGTCGGCGTGGCCGCGCTCGTGGAAGCCTAGGTGTCCGCCGCTTTTTGCAAGCACAAGCTCGACATTCGGATTGTTGAGCTTCTTCAAACCTAGATACGGCTCGATGGGAATCCACGGATCGTTTGCCGCGTGGAGCATGAGGGTCGGCACAGCAATATAACTGACGAACTGAGCACCGGCCGTTCGCGTGTAGTAGTCCGCCGCGTTTTCGAACCCGTTGCGAGGCGCGACCCATTGGTCGTCAAACTCGAAAATTGTGGTTGTGTCTTCAATTGTGCGCCGTTCCACTAACGTAAGCTCACAAGACGACAGCACATCACGCTTCATGCGCTGAATAAGGAAGTGATGATAGAGCGCATTGCGACGTTGCAGGATTCGTTCGCAGGCCTGAGCCGGTTCGATTGGCGCTGATACGGTTGCCGCACCGAGCAAGGAAGGATGGGAGCCCGCCTGACCGAGCCAATTGAGCAAGACGTTCCCGCCGAGCGAATATCCGATCAGCACGATGCCATGTTTAGTGAGTGGCTCATCGAGACGCTCAAGGACGCTTTGAATGTCGGGAAAGCACCCCGCAAAATAGTAGTTGTCTGCGAGCCAGTTCCCGGGACCAGCGCCCCGTAGGTTCAACCGAAGGACCGAACGTCCGCGCGCGAGATGGAAGCGTGCTGACTCCCTCATGTAGTCGCTGTCTTCGCAGCCCGTGAGACCGTGGATCAGCACGATCAAAGGGCTACCCTCGGCCCGGACCTCAGGGTCTCCGAGCGTCCCGAGCAGACGATCGCCGCTGCCGTCGTCCATCTCAAACTCGAGGGATGATGAGCGGCCGGGCAGAGACCCCGCTTGGCGCATGACAACATTTCGGAGCGTTTGAAGATCGCCGCCCCACCAGGGCGCTCGCTCATCAAAGGATCCGCCCTGCTCCGCAAATTGGTCCGACAAACTGGTCACGCTTGGCAAGTCGGTGTTATTGGGCTGAATTCAAGGGCTCTGGCGAGGTTGGTGCGCTGAGGACCCAGCGCAGATCTCGGCCCCTTTCGAGGGCACTGCGCCAACTTGGTGGGGCGAGGCCTGAACCAAGCAGGCCCAGAACCGATTGCTTACGCGGGGCTTAGCGCCTATATAAAGGGCATTCCCCCGAAATTGGGACGCTTAGCTCTTTCGCCTGAGAAGTCGAGAGACGCAACGAAACCCGTTTACGCAAGGTTTGATGTCACCATGAATCGCACCCCATTGATGCCAAAGGCGACGGCAGTCTGGCTTGTCGACAACACGTCGTTGACATTCGAGCAGATTGCTGAGTTCTGCCAGCTACACGTGCTTGAGGTGAAGGGCATCGCAGACGGCGATGTAGCTCAAGGGATCAAGGGCATGGACCCGATCTCGTCCAACCAGCTTTCGCGCGACGAGATCCAACGCGCCGAGGAAGACTCCGCTCATCGCCTGAAGCTCTTGGAGCCCAAAGTCGAGGTGCCTGAAGTTAAGACGAAGCGCGGTCCCCGCTATACGCCGGTGTCGCGCCGCCAGGATCGGCCCAACGCTATTCTCTGGCTGCTCAAGAGCCATCCTGAACTCAAGTATAGCCAGATCATGCGGCTCGTGGGTACGACTAAGCCCACCATCCAGGCCATCAAGGAGCGGACCCACTGGAACTCGCCGAATCTGGTCGCCCAGGATCCCGTGACGCTTGGCCTTTGCTCGCAGATTGATCTCGACGCCGCGGTCAAGCGTGCTGCTGCGCGTCTTGAGCGCGAGCAGAAGAAGGCGGGCAAAGCTGCCGAGAAAGCCGGCTCTCTGCTCCCCACCGAGGAGACGATCGGTCTCACGGAGGACGCAGGCGCCGCCGAAAGCGAAACCGCCGAGAGCGAGACTGCTGCCACGTTTGGCACGCCGCAATCCTCGGACGAAGATATGGCTGCCTCGCTCGCACAGGAGGCGCGCGACGCTATGTCAGCGCCGGAGCAGGAGGAAGAAGCGCCAGATGCCGACTCCGTGTTCGCCAAGTTAAAGGACCTGAAGATCGAGGGCGACGACTCCGAGAAACCCGCGGAGTAGACAGCGGCAGCCTGACCGCGGCGGGCAGCGGAGCTGTTTCGGCGAAGCGTGGCGCGCCTCGGTTTTCCACCCCTGATTGGTCTTGATTTGGCTCAATGCCAGGCGCCGACGCAGCGCCCAACATCCTTTCCTATCATCGCCTTTGATAATAGGAGGTTCTCATGGGCCCTGGAGAAATCGGGTTTCTCGCACTTGTCGTCGTCGCATTCACGGCATTCGGCGTCACCCTGGCCTATTACGGACACCGCGCGAAATAGCGTACTGATCCCCGTCAGATCGTTTTGGCGGACCCACCAGGTGGGGTGCGCCTTTTTGCCCGACGGCCAATTTGAAGAATTGATTCACGCGGCCAGCCGTGGCTAGGGTGCGACATCCAAACGCACCCAATCCACGATGACCATGACCAGTTCTTATAACGCCGGGCTCGGCAAGACCCCCGCGAACTATCAGCCGCTGACACCGCTCGTCTTCCTGGAGCGCGCTGCGGCCGTTTATCCCGACCACACTGCCATCATTCATGGCAACGCACGCATCACCTACGAGACCTTCTACAAGCGCTCGCGGCAGCTCGCCTCCGCGCTCGCAGCGCGCGGTATTGGCGTTGGCGACACCGTTTCTGTGATGCTGTCCAACACACCCGCGATGCTCGAAGCGCACTACGGCGTTCCCATGACCGGCGCGGTACTGCACTCGATCAATACGCGGCTCGACGCTGCCAACATCGCCTTCATGCTGGACCACGCAGAAGCGAAGGTTGTGATCTGCGACACGGAGTTCGGCCCCGTGATGAAGGAGGCCCTCAGCCTCGCAAAGGCAGAGCCTCTCATCATCGACTACGAGGACACCGAGCTCGGCGTTCTCGGCGCGCGCCTCGGCGACCTCGACTACGAGACCTTCATAGCCGAAGGCGACCCCCGCTATACCTGGGTCATGCCATCGGACGAGTGGAACGCCATTTCGCTGAACTACACGAGCGGCACGACCGGCAATCCGAAAGGCGTCGTCTACCATCATCGTGGCGCGGCCATGATGTGCTACGGCAACACGATCGCGACCGGCATGGGTCAGCACCCGGTTTATCTGTGGACGTTGCCGATGTTTCACTGCAACGGCTGGTGCTTTCCGTGGTCGCTGAGTGTGGTGGCCGGCACTCACGTGTGCCTCCGCGTAGTCCGCGCGAAACCGATGTACGACGCGATCGCCGATCATGGCGTCACGCATCTTTCCGGGGCCCCTTTTGTTATGTCGGCGCTGTTAAACGCAGCCGAAGAAGACAAGCGCGACTTTGAACAGAAGGTGGCCTTCAACCATGCGGCTGCCCCACCGCCGGCCGCTGTCATGGCCGCGATGGAAGAAGCGGGTTTCGCGCTCACCCATCTGTATGGGCTCACCGAGACCTATGGTCCGGCCACGCTCAATGCTTGGCGCCCGGCGTGGGATGAGTTGTCCTTCGACGACCGCTCCAAGAAGCGTATCCGCCAAGGCGTCCGCTATCACACGCTCGAAGATCTCACGATCATCGACCCGGAGACCATGGAGAAAACGCCAGCCGACGGAGAGACCATCGGCGAGGTGATGTTCCGCGGCAATATCGTCATGAAGGGCTATCTCAAGAACGAGAAAGCTACGACGGACGCGTTCGCCGGCGGCTGGTTCCATTCGGGCGATCTCGGCGTGATGCACCCCGACGGATACATCCAGCTCAAGGATCGCTCAAAGGACATCATCATCTCAGGCGGCGAGAACATCTCGTCTATCGAGGTTGAAGACACGCTCTACAAGCACCCCGACGTGCTGAGCGCGGCCGTGGTTGCCAAGCCGGACCCGAAATGGGGCGAGACGCCGTGCGCCTTCGTGGAGCTGCGTGACGGCACCAATGTCGAGGCGCAAGACATCATCGATTGGTGCCGCGAGCACCTGGCTCACTTCAAATGCCCGCGCTACGTTGTTTTCGTCGATCTACCGAAGACATCGACCGGCAAGATCCAGAAATTCAAGCTGCGCGAGATGGCGCTGGAGGTTTGAGGTCATGCCCCTACTCCGTTTCGATCTGACCGAAGGCCGTACCGACGTTGAGGTAAAAACCCTGCTCGATGCGGCCCATCGGGCCATGCTGGCCGCCTTCAAGGTGCCCGAGCGCGATCGCTACCAGATCGTTCAGGAGCACAAGCGCGGCCACATGATTGTCGAGGACACGGGTCTCGGCATCGAACGCACGGACAAGGTGGTTGTCGTGCAAGTCACGTCCCGCCCCCGGACACGCGAGCAGAAGGAAACCTTCTACCGGCTTCTTTGCGAAGAGCTGGAGCGCGCCTGCGGTATCGCCCCCACCGACGTGATGGTCTCCATCGTCGAGAACACGGACGAGGATTGGTCTTTCGGGCTCGGGCGTGGGCAATTCCTAACCGGCGAACTCTAGCCGCGCGCTGTCGGCACCACCCCGAATCGGCTTAGGCTTCGTCTCGCAATCATTGGGTGGAGCCGTGACGCCGCTCGAGGAACCTTTTCAGCTCGCCGCATCCTATGTGGCGCTTGCCATCGAAGTCAGCGCTGTTCTTGTTGTCGCCTTCGGAGCGCTCCAGGCGGTATTCACGCTTGTGGGCGCCATTCTCAATGGCACGGCCGACGAGATAAAGGGCCGCGTGATCTGGCTGAAATTTGCAACCTGGATTCTGCTCGCGCTCGAGTTCGCCCTAGCCGCCGATATCGTTCACACGGCCGTTGCACCCACCTGGGACGATATCTGGAAGCTCGCGGTCATTGCCCTGATCCGCACGATGCTGAACTACTTTCTCGCACGCGATATCGCCGATTTCAGCGGGATGGAACGATCCCAAGCGCACAATTCGCCGCAGAATCAGTCCCCTGGCACAACGTCGCCCTAATCCGTTGGACCGGCGGGCGAAATTGTGTTTCAGTATTTGTTATATTTTGCACCGCACGCTGAAGGCTGCGCGCAACTGTCCGGCTGGCCAAAATTCGGGCGAAATTGGGGGATAGACGCGCTCCTGGGCTGGGGTGCAATTTTCCAAAGCAGCCCAATAGTTTGAGTTCTCCGGTACGCGGGGACGCCGCTTCACGGGATTGAGGGATGACAGAGTCAACACGGACGACCGGACGGCGTTTCCAGTTCATCCTGATCAAGCCATCGCACTATGATGCGCAAGGGTACGTGGTGCAGTGGATGCGTTCCACGATGCCGTCTAACTCCCTGGCCGCGGTTTACAGCCTCGCGCAAGATGCCGCCGATCGAGGCGTACTGGGCCCGGATCTCCCCATTGACGTGACTGCGATCGACGAGACCAACAAACGGGTCCGGTTCGACGAACTCATTCGCCTCATCAAAGACAATGGCGGCGAAGGGCTCGTGGGTATCGTCGGCGTCCAGTCTAATGAGTTTCCGCGCTCGGTCGATATCGCCCGCCCGTTCCTTGCCGAGGGCATCCAAGTGATGATCGGCGGGTTCCACGTCTCCGGCTGCCTGTCGATGCTTCCGGAGTTGCCCGACGACATCAAAGCGGCGCAGGAGCTCGGCGTTTCGATCTTCGCCGGCGAAGCTGAAGAGCATATCGACACTGTGATCCGGGACGCCGCGGCGAGAAACCTTCAGCCGATCTACAATCACATGACCGAAGAGCTGCCGTGCCTCGCCGATGTGCCGGCGCCGCCCTTCCTGCCGAAGGACTTTGTCGATCGCACTGTTGGAAACGTTACGAGCTTCGATGCCGGGCGCGGCTGCCCGTTTCAATGCTCCTTCTGCACGATCATCAATGTGCAGGGCCGCAAGTCACGTTACCGGACGCCAGACTCCATCGAGAAGATCTTGCGTCTGAACTACGAGCAAGGCGTGAACCGCTTCTTCATCACCGACGATAACTTCGCACGGAACAAAGACTGGGAAGCGATTTACGATCGCATCATCAAGCTGCGTGAGGAAGACGGCTTGGATGTTCGCTTCATGATTCAGGTCGACACGCTGTGCCACAAAATTCCGAACTTTATCGAGAAGTCGAAGCGAGCCGGCGTGACGCGCGTCTTTATCGGTCTTGAGAACATCAACCCGGCGAACCTGCTCGCGGCTAAGAAGCGTCAGAACAAGATCACCGAATATCGGAAAATGCTACTCGATTGGAAGCGTGTCGGCATTATGACCTTTGCGGGCTACATTCTGGGATTCCCGAACGATACGCCCGAGTCCATCAAGCAGGACCTGGAGATCATCAAGCAGGAGCTCCCGCTCGACATGCTGGAGTTTTTCATTCTCACACCCCTTCCCGGCTCGGAGGACCACCAGAAGCTCTCGGCCAAAGGTGTCTGGATGGATCCGGACATGAATAAATACGAGCTGGAGCACGTGGTCACGGGGCACGAAAAGATGTCCAAGCAGGAGTGGCAGGGGGCCTATGAGTCCGCATGGCGGATCTTCTACACCAAGGAACACTTAGAGACGGTTCTGCGCCGCGCCTATGCGAGTGGCGTCAATATCCGCTCGCTGATGCCCGTGCTGTTCTGGTTCAAGAACGCCGTGCCGGTCGAGGGGCTACATCCGCTTCAGTGGGGCATCTTCCGGATTAAACACCGCAAAGACCGCCGCTCCGGCCTGCCGATCGAGAATCCCGTCGTGTTCTACGCCAAGTACGCGGCGGAGGTCGCACGCAAGGCGACCATGCTCGGCAAGAGCTGGTGGGATCTCAAGCGCATCGTCAAGAAGATCGAGGCTGACCCGCTCGCTGCGCAGTATACGGACCAAGCCCTTACGGCTGTCGCGGAAGAAGATTCAGAGCAGATGGGGCTCTATAATCAGAATGAGGCTGCTCGGGTCGCTGTTGAGCGTGAATTGCGGGTCGCAAACAAGACGAGCATTCAGGCCAATGGGGGCGCCAAAGCCAATGGCGCTGCTAAAGCTAACGGCAAAGGCCAACCCAAGCTGACCGTGAAGGCCAATAAGGCCTTTACGCCCGGCCCGGCCAACGAAGGCGGATCGGCGGGCGAGAAAGCCCCAGCCGCTTAGGCCCTGGCCAACTCGACCGCATGAGCGCGTCCGAAGGCTTCCAGGAGTTTCTCAAAGACCAGCTTGCGGGTTTTGGGCCCCTCACCATCCGCCGCATGTTCGGCGGCGCCGGTGTCTATGCGGACAGTGTGATGTTCGGCCTCATTGCCGACGACACGCTCTACCTCAAAGCCGACGACACGACCGCTGCGTCGTTCGAGGCAGAGGGTATGAAACCGTTCACGTACGAAACCAAGGGCCGCAAGCCAATTGCCATGTCCTACTGGGAGGTCCCCCCGCGGCTGCTTGAAGAACCGGACGAACTCGCCGAGTGGGCGCGCGCCGCGCACCGCATCGCCTGTGCCACGAAGAAGCCCGCGCGAAGGAAAACCGCGCGGAAGCGAAAATCGTGAAACGTCAGGCCGCAGCAGCGGGCACTGCCGGTCTTCATCGTCTCGCTCAGTGTGAGAAGTGCGCCGCCTACTGACGGCCGCCGAAGGCGCGGTTGATCATGTCCACGAAGCCGCCACGCCGACGGCGCGGCTGTTCGTACTGCTGCTCGCCGTAATACCCACCTGCCTGATCGTATTGCGGCGGTCCGGCCGATGGCCCGAGCGCAAAGGCCTGGATCCAGCCTTTGGCGTTGCTATTGGGATCAGCCACTTCGACCCATTCGCCGTTGCGGGATACGACTTTGAGGTCGCGTCCATACGGGAACGCAAACAGCACCGGAGAGTCCTCGGAGGCATTGAGGCGCATGCCTGAACCCGACACGATGACTTTCGCCCATTCCTGTTGCGGCTGACCGTAAGGGGCCGCCCCGTAGCCCGGCTGCTGGCCCTGTCCTGTCGCATACTGCCCAGGAGGAGGATATTGGCCCTGTTGGACCTGCCCAGGCGGATACTGTCCCTGGGGATACCGCCCGCCCGGGGGATACAGCCCGCCGGGGGGAAACTGTTCTTGTGCACTAGGCTGGGGCGGTGGGGAGCCCGGATATCCACCGGCGCCCGGGTAGGGTCTCTGACCAAAATTTGGATCGGGATTGGCGGCCGCGGTGCGATCATAGGGTTGCCCTCCGCCATAGGGCGGCGGCCGTTGTCCGTATTGGGGTGGCGGCGCGCCATAGGGCTGCTGCCGCTGACCGTATTGCTGGTTCTGGCCATAGGGCTGACCCGCGGCCGCAGCATTTTGCTGCGGCGCGTCGAAGAAGTCTCCTGCTTGCGCGTTTGGTGACCCCGGTTGCCCCTGCGGCACAACCACGCTGTCGCCTTGCTCGTTCAGCCAAGGCAACGCGTTGGGCGCCGGCGCGCCCGGGGTAGGCTGCGTCTGCCCTTGCGGCAGAGCGGCGACTTGTGGATTGGGCGCGGGCTGTGCCGCGGGATCATTTCCCGTGTTCTTCGGCGTAGCCGCGACAGTCTTCTTCGCGGCCGCGTCGGCCTTGGCCGCGCCATCGTTCTTCGGCTTGGTTGCAGCCTTGGGAGCATCGGCTTCGTTTTGAGATTGTGTGGCGAGTGCCTGTTCGTAGGCGAGCGCCCGTTTTTTCGGGGGCGGCGCCTTCGTCATCGTATCGGCCATCGGCTCCTGGAAGAGCAACATCCAAACCGCACCCATTGCGATGATGCTCAAGCTCGCGGAGTAGAACAGTAGCTTTTTGATGGTCGTAACTCCCCTCTTCAGCCGCATTAGGCTGAGAAAAGGCGGCAATAGCGTGTCTTAGAACAGTATTCTGCCGTCGTTAACCCTAAAATTCTATGAAGCGGCAATGGGCCTCAGCCATTTATTGTAGCCTGCGGCGGCCAGTTGCGGCATCCATATGTGTCTGCTGAGACCGATGTCCTTAGGATCGCCGCGTCACCGTCGTAACGCCCACAGCAGATGCGGGTTCCATCTCGGCGCCGACCACGTCAAGAAAGCTAATCTCCGCCGATGTTATCCTATGTCGAACATGACAACGCTCAAGCCGTCGAAATCCATTTGGCCGGGAGGGTGTCGACGGAGGAATTCGATCGCGTCGCGGAAAAAATGCAGGCATTCATTGCTCGCCACGGCCAGATCCGTGTTTTGGAACACATCTCAGACTTCGAGGGCATGGACGCCGCAGCGCTTTGGCATGACATCAAATTCAGCCTACGTCACATCAACGATTTCAGCCGCATCGCGATCGTGTGCGATCCGCATGTCCGAAATCTTTGGTCCAGCTTGGTAGCGCCATTCATCAGCTGCGAGGTTGAGCATTTCGAGCCGGACCAGATTGCGGAAGCCCGCGACTGGCTTATGTGGCCAGAAGGCGCCGCTGACATTTGAGGTACATCGCGTTCAGACTAGCCGTCGGCGTCCATCGGCGGAGGCGTCTGGGGCGTGGCTGGCGACATGTCGGGAGATACCTGGATCGATTGCAGATAGGCAATGATCGCATCGACATCATGAGGCTCGAATGCGAAGACAGGCATCTCCGGATGTCCGGACATGATGCCTTCGGCCAGCGACTCAGCCAGGTTTTCCACAGGATAGTCCTCGGACAGCTCGCGCAAGGGCGGCGCCACCGGGTTTGGACTTTCGCCCGTCTTTCCGATCGCGTGACAACTGGCGCAAGCCTCGCTCAGTATTGCTTCGCCCCGCTCTAGACGCTCGTCGTCGCTCGCGGCGGCGGGAGCTGCGGCGAAAACCAGTAGTGCTAAGGATCCAGCCCCAG
Organism: Methyloceanibacter sp.; assembly: GCA_029287395.1. Classification (GTDB taxonomy): domain Bacteria; phylum Pseudomonadota; class Alphaproteobacteria; order Rhizobiales; family Methyloligellaceae; genus Methyloceanibacter. The sequence goes on from JARFRF010000200.1 coordinate 12,774, forward strand.
CGAACCGCATGAAGGCCCCCGCGCGCAACGCGACCCTCTCGACAAAACAGGTCAGTTGAGACCGCATCCCTTCCGCCTCACATTTGTGCCCAACGCCTATAAGGCGTAGGCCCGTTCGATCCATTGGCACTGACATACGTCAAGATAGGATCCGCGTCGGCCGGTACGAAATTATGAAAATTGGGGATAAAAGACACCCCCTGCCCGGCCGCCAAGGGCTTGGCGCAATGATAAAACCATGTCCGCCAGAAGCGAGCTGTACTCTTTTGCAGCCTGGCCTGGCGCGAACGCTGCTTCAACAAGGTCTCTGGGATGGAGACCGAGGGTCCTGGGACCTAATGCGATTCGACGTGTTTAAGGCGTTCCATCTCATCTTTCAGGTAGAGCTTCCGGCGCTTTAGCTCGGCGATTTTGAAGGCGTCCGCCGTGGGCCTTCCCTGTTCCTCATCGATCTTCCGATCCAAAGCGCGGTGCTTTTCAGCTAGTTCATCGAGATGCGCGTCTAACGCCATACCGGACCTCCGGGTTAAGCTGTCGATGTGATGATTTTGTCAAAGAGACCGCCTCTTGTCTAATCACGTCAGCCCCAAGAGTTGATAGGCGCAGTCTCTCAGCACAGGCTTTCTTGATCGGATATCTGCTCCTACATTCTGTAGGACAGACCCTTGCACCAACTGGAGTTCGGCCAGATACTCCGCCCGTTACCAACGAGGAGCGCCCGATGGAGAGCGAGGAGGTCCGCGAGCTTCGGGCTGCACTGAGCAGGCTCAAGCAGGAGCATCGCGACCTAGACAGTGCGATCAACGCACTGGAGGAATCGGGACGCTCTGATGCATTGCAGCTGAAGCGCCTCAAGAAGAAGAAACTCTATTTGAGAGACGAGATCGTCCGGATCGAGGACGAACTTCTTCCCGACATTATCGCCTGACCTTGCGGTCCGCGGCCGCAAGAACGGCGAGCCCCAGAAGCCCGGCGGCGATCTCAATGCCGAGATAAATGATGAGTAGCGGGCTCGGCCATCCGTCAACGATGAGACTAATGACACGCCCAATGGCGATCGACCAAGCGAACCCGATTGCTGTGATCACGGCAACGCGCTGCCATTCGGGTTTGAATGCTGAGACGGCCCAAAACAGACCAACTCCCAAGTAGAGGCACATGACACCGCGGTAGATGTGAGTCTGATCGGTACTCAACTCCGGGATTGTGAGGAACAGGGGTAGGCTTCTGGCGGGAAACAGCCCGTAATTGAGTGCGATCGGCACAATAAAAAGGGCAACGCTGAGGAGGAAGAGCCGCATCAGCTTGTTGGCCTTGCGCGTCATAACGGGTTCGTTCATCGGGCTCACTTTGATATTCGCCGGGACTTATAGGCTTGCTGTCTAGTATCATGAAGCGTATCGGGTCTGTTGGCTTGTTTATTCCTGTGGCGGCGACTTGTCAGACCGTCATGACCACGCTTCGAATCAATCTACGCTAGAAGCCGCCTTGCCATCACACCGGGCCTGCCTATAATCGCGCGCTTTCCGCATCCGCCTTCGGGCGGTTTTTTGATTGGCGAAAGCATGAGCGAGGAAAAACCCTCGGTTGGCGTGATCATGGGAAGCCGGTCCGATTGGGCCACCCTGAAAGCTGCCACGAAAATCCTAGATACACTCGATGTGCCCTACGAGACAAAGGTCGTCTCGGCGCACCGCACACCGCAACGGCTTTACGAGTATGCGACGGGTGCGCGTGGTCGTGGACTCAAGGTGATCATTGCGGGCGCTGGCGGCGCTGCACATTTGCCTGGCATGGCCGCCTCGATGACAACGCTGCCAGTGCTCGGCGTGCCGGTCGAAAGCAAATCCTTGAAGGGGCTCGACAGCCTGCTCTCGATTGCGCAAATGCCGGGCGGCGTCCCAGTCGGCACCCTCGCTATAGGTAAAGCGGGCGCCACGAACGCCGGGCTGCTTGCCGCGAGTATCCTGTCGGTTTCCGATGCCGCCTTGGCATCGCGTTTGGAGGCATGGCGCAGCGCGCAGACCGATGCGGTCGCCGAGACCGTCGAAGAGGATGACTGACGCACCGCTGCCTCCCGGCAGCATGATCGGCATCTTGGGCGGCGGTCAGCTCGGTCGCATGTTGTCGGTCGCGGCGAGCCGGCTCGGGCTCAAGAGCCATGTCTTCAACGACACTCCCGATGCGCCGGCCTTTCAGGTAGCCGCAAGGACCAGCGTGGGGGACTATGACGATCTCGACGCCGTCGCGCGCTTCGCCGAGCAAGTGGACGTCGTGACGTGTGAATTCGAGAACGTCCCCGCCGCAACGCTCGAGGCTGCCGGCGCGGCAGCGCCCGTCTTCCCGCCCGTGAAGTCCTTTGAAATTGCACAGGACCGGCTCAACGAAAAAGATTTTGTCAGCGGCCTCGGTATTCCCGTCGCGCCCTACGCAAACATCGAGACTCTCGCCGATCTCAAGGAATCCATCCTACGCATACCACCACCTGCCCTCCTGAAGACGCGCAGGTTCGGGTATGACGGCAAAGGACAGACCCGAATACTCACGCTATGCAGCGCCGAGAGCGCCTGGGAAGCGATTGGTGAAGCGCCCGCGATCCTTGAGGGCATGGTCACTTTCGAACGCGAGATCTCCGTCGTAACGGTGCGCGGTCGAGACGGTACCGTGCGCTTCTATGACGTCGTCGAGAACGTTCACAAAGACGGAATTCTCGACACGAGCCAGGTCCCCGCGAACGTGACGACCGCACTCGGGGCGGAGGCACGAGCGATCGCCGGCAAGATCGCCGGGGCGCTGGGGCACGTGGGCGTCGTCACCGTCGAGATGTTTCAAACCGGCGGCGCTGAACCTGCTCTTGCTGTGAACGAGATCGCTCCGCGGGTCCACAACTCTGGCCACTGGACCCTCGATGCCTGTCTCATCAGCCAGTTCGAGAACCACATCCGGGCCATTTGTGGCTGGGAACTTGGCGATGTGAGCCGCCACAGCGACGCCGTGATGACCAACCTGATCGGCAGTGATGTTGAAGATTGGCGCAAGTACGCGGCCGAACCTGGAACTGCCGTGCATCTATACGGCAAAGCCGAAGCGCGACCGGGACGCAAGATGGGCCACATCAATAGGGTTTCCCCTAAAACCTAGGCATCAAGAGCCTGTTCGCGCTCTGGACAACCAGCTGCATGTTTGCTAGAGCACGCTCGGATGCGTGATTCTGGTGTTCCGCAAATGGTCGCCAAATTTGCGCTCCAATCCCAAAACCAACGCTGAATTGGAGTTTGAGACGCGTGCAAGTCGTCGTCCGCGATAACAATGTCGATCAGGCCCTTCGGGCACTGAAAAAGAAAATGCAGCGCGAAGGCATCTTCCGCGAGATGAAGCTCCGTAACTATTACGAGAAGCCCTCCGAGAAGCGTGCCCGCGAAAAGGCTGAGGCCATCCGGCGCGCACGGAAACTCGCCCGCAAGAAAGCCCAGCGCGAGTCTGGCGTAGGCGGACGCCCACGCGGCCGCCGCTAAGCCCTACCTCTTAGCTAAGCCCTACCTCTTAGAAGTGCTACGCTTGCCACGAGCCGGGAAGACCCTTCCCGGCTTTGTCGTGCCTTTTGTCCCGCTATTCGACCGGTCTAGTCGGATCCGGCACTAATCAGGAACGCGACTAACGCTCCGCCGCTGCCGCTGCCGGGACTTCCATGAAACGCCCAGCGCCTGGCACACGCTGGCGCTCGGTTGTCGGCACGGCGTCCGTATCGAGGCGAACCAGGAATTCGTGCACACGCGACCACGCACCGTGTTCGAAAAGATCGTTGTGCCCCGCCCGCGGCACGACCGTCAGCGTTTTCGGCTCTTTGGCCGCGTGAAACACGTGACGTGCCATATCCAGAGGAATAACCGCATCGCGACCGCCATGGACAATAAAGAGAGGCAAGCTGACGGCATCGATCCGATCAATCGTGCGGTATTGGTCGACCATGATCTGCTTTAGTGGCAGCAGCGGCCAGGCCAGCTTGCCCACATCGACGACCGACGTGAACGGCGATTCGAGAACGAGCGCCGCAGCTTCGCGCTGCTGGCAAAGCTGTGTTGCCACACCGGTACCAAGCGACTCGCCATAAAGGACGATATCGCGGGGCCGCACGCCAAAGCCGCGCAGCGTATCGTATGCGCTCACAGCGTCTCTCACGAGACGCTTTTCCCTAGGCCGGCTCGCCGAGCCGCCATAGCCTCGATAGTTGACGATGAAAACGCCATAGCCATCTGCGGTAATGGCTTTGAGCTTGCCCGCGCGATCAGCCACGCTGCCACTATTGCCAGGGAAGTACAGAAGCGTCTGCTTGCCCTTTTCAGCCGGGCGATACCAAGCGACCAGCTTTTTGCCGTCTGTCGACTTGAAGACAATTTCTTCGACACCAGCAATCCCCGCCTCGCGAGGATCGACCCGCCTACGGTCTGGCACATAGAGGAAGTACCGATGAAGCAGCCGCGCAGCGATGCAAAAAAGCGCGAATATTATAAATAGAGCGAGAATAATGTTGAGCATGAGCTCGCCTGCGCCTCTTTTATATTTGTTGTTTTAGGATCCAAAGAAATATAGACCATGTATGAATGGCGCCTGGACAGACCACTCAATTGACCAAACACTGAGGCTGTTTCTCAATCTCAGGGTTTATACCTGCCTAATGACGATCTAAGCTCTCGCAACCTCAAATTAACATTCACAACCGGAAATAAGTTGACCCCGGCTGGATGGTTCGGGCTTTGCGAGAGTCAATGGG
>JARFRF010000204.1 GCA_029287395.1 Methyloceanibacter sp.
CGTTTGATTCCGCTACTGGATGCCGCTGCCGAATCCGCCGAAAAACTGGGTTCGGTGACCATTGAGGCTGTGAAAGGCAAGCTTGCACCCAACGGAAAGATCGACAACGCGGCACTGGAGCGTGAGCAGCATGTCGCACACGGTCTTGCTTGGGTCGCGACGTACGTCGAAGGCATCCGTCAAATGGCGGACTACGCCAAACGTGCTTCAGGCGAAGGGCGCTTCGGCGAGCTGGAAGGGCTGCTGACCCAAATCGTGGTCGGGGAGTATCTGGCTCAACTCGCTGGCGGTGTTGTCATGAGCCAAGGCGAAGTGGTCCGCTTGCACGAACTTAGTGTGCCGGATGCAGCACAAGGGGCCTTTCTCAACGATAATGTTGTTGCTCTCATCCGGAGCGTAACGCCCGAGATCCGCGCTCGTGTTTCGACACTGATCGAGGATGCAGAAAGCGCGGCTGCGGCCAATTATGGCGACCCGTGCCTCGATGAGACGTATGAAGAAATTCGGAACGAGATGCGGCGCTTCTCGTTGGCCGAGGTTCTGCCTCATGCGCAAGAGTGGCACCTCAAAGACGATTACATTCCGCTGGAGCTCGTCAACCAGATGGCCGAGCTCGGCGTGTTCTCGCTGACCCTGCCGGAGGAGTATGGCGGCTTAGGTCTTGGCAAAGAGGCGATGTGCGTTGTCTCCGAGGAACTTTCGCGTGGCTATATCGGCGTTGGTTCGCTCGGAACGCGCTCCGAAATCGCCGAGGAACTCATCCACAATGGCGGCACGGATGCACAGAAGGAGGAGTGGCTTCCAAAGATCGCCAGCGGCGAAATCCTTCCGACGGCTGTCTTCACCGAGCCAACCACCGGCTCCGATCTCGCCTCGCTCAGCACACGTGCGGTGAAGGACGGGGAGGTCTACAAGATCACGGGTCAGAAAACCTGGATCACGCACGCGGCCCGCGCTGATCTCATGACGGTGTTGGCGCGCACGGATCCGAATGAGAAGGGCTATCGCGGTCTGTCGATGTTTCTGGCCCCTAAGCCACGCGGCACGGACGACAACCCCTTCCCGGCAGCGGGCATGACGGGTGGTGAAATCGAGGTCCTTGGATATCGGGGCATGAAGGAGTTCGATATCTCCTTCGACAATTTCGAAGTGCCCGCGGAGAATCTGCTGGGCGGCGAAGAGGGTCAAGGCTTCAAACAGCTCATGCAGACCTTCGAGGCGGCGCGGATCCAGACCGCCGCGCGGGCCGTTGGTGTCGCGCAATCGGCGCTCGATATCGGTTTGCGCTACGGCATCGAGCGGGTCCAGTTTGGCAAACCGATCATCAACTTCCCCCGCGTTTCCGATAAGCTGGTCATGATCGCAGCGGAAATCCTGTTTGCCCGTCAGCTCACATACTATTCCGCTCGGAAGAAAGATGCTGGCGAGAGGTGCGACCTTGAAGCTGGGATGGCCAAGCTATTGGCCGCGCGTATGGCTTGGGCCGCCGCTGACAACGCTCTACAGATCCACGGCGGGAACGGTTTTGCGCTCGAGTACCCGATCAGTCGTGTCCTTTGCGATGCCCGCATTCTGTCGATTTTCGAAGGTGCGGCCGAGATCCAAGCTCATGTCATTGCACGACGCTTGCTTGAGCAATGAGTAGCGCTGCCGAGCCGATCGCGTCCAAACGGTCTTTGATTGGGCTCGGCATTGCTCTGCTTATCTGCTTTGGCGCCTCCTTCGTCGGTAATGCGTTCACCGCCCCGAATCTCGCCTGGTACGCCACACTCGAGAAGCCGAGCTTCAACCCGCCGAATAGCGTCTTCCCCATCGTTTGGACGATCCTGTTCGCGACGATGGCGGTGTCGGCATGGCTCGTCTGGCGGGCCGAGGCTGACGAGGGCGACAAGAAGACGGCCCTGACCTGGTTTGGTGTGCAGCTCGCGCTCAACGTGGCGTGGCCCTTCGCATTCTTTCAAATGCAGAGCCCGATCTTCGGCCTTGCGGTGATCTTGTGGCTTGTCGTGGCGATCGGCATGACGATGGTGTTCTTCGATCGTGTTAGTCGCGTCGCCGCCCTGTTACTTGCGCCTTATCTCCTGTGGGTGTGTTTCGCCTCGGGCTTGAACTTTGCTGTTTGGGCTTTGAACGCTAATGCGGCGTCATCCTAAGGAGAGACGATGTCTCAGCGCTCCGTCCTTATTACCGGCTGCTCGTCCGGGATCGGGCTCGCCGCCGCGGAGACGATGCGAGACCGCGGTTGGCGGGTATTTGCGACGGCACGTGCGCCCGAGCACCTTGAGCGCCTCACGGACACAGTAGGCGTCGAGAGCGTCTATCTCGACTACACAGAACCAGAGTCGATCGCGGCGGCGGCGGATCACGTGCTCGAGGCGACGGACGGGAGTTTGAACGCGCTCTTTAACAACGGAGCCTACGGGCAGCCTGGCGCTATCGAAGATCTACCGACCGATGCTTTGCGCGCACAGTTCGAGGCCAATGTCTTCGGTTGGCACGACCTAACTCGCCGGATGATCGCACCGATGCGGGCGCGCAACGCGGGGCGAATCGTTCAGTGTTCTTCCGTTCTCGGCCTGCTCGCTGCGCCCTACCGCGGGGCCTATTGTGCGTCGAAGTTTGCAATCGAGGCTCTGACAGACACGCTTCGGATGGAACTAAAGGACACCGGGATATACGTTACGCTGATAGAGCCCGGCCCTATTCGCACACGCTTCGTCGAGACCGCTATCAAACACTACAAGCGCCATATCGATATGGATAACTCAGCACACAGCGCGATTTATCGAGAGCGCCTTGCAAGAATGGAAGACGGCGGGCAGATGGCGTTTAAGCTGGAACCGGAGGCGGTCTGCCAACGGCTTATTCACGCGCTCGAAGCCAAACGGCCCAAGACGCGTTACTACGTTACGGTGCCGACATTCGTTGGCGCCTATTTGCGACGGGTTTTGCCGACGCGCGCGCTCGATTTTGTCGCCGCGAAGAACTAAGTTCGTCAGTCCGGCGCAGTTCGCGCCCAGAATCACCCGTTGAAGCGGGGGGCGGCTGGAGGCCATTTTGGAATACATACTTCGTTGGATATTGCCGTTCGCGGTCTTGTTGGTCGTAATTGTTCTTGTCTTCGGTTTGTTCAACATGCTGCGGGGCGGCAACCCGAATCTCAGCCAGAAATTGATGCGCGCGAGAGTGCTTTTGCAGCTCGTGGCGCTTATCGTGGCAATGGCGATCGCCTATCTGGCTGGAATGCGTCCGAGCTAGGCAAAGCTTGACCCCGCCCGGGGCGCAGCTACGTTGGTTGGGGACTATCGGGGGCTTCTGTCGATACGCCCAGCGCTCGGGGCCAGTTTTGGGGCAAAATGGTCAAGCTCAATAAGATCTACACGCGAACCGGCGACGACGGCACGACAGCGCTTGGCACGGGCGACCGTGTTGCGAAATACGACCTTCGCGTGGAGGCTTACGGTACGGTCGACGAAACCAACGCGACGGTCGGGCTGGCAAGGCTGCACACTGGCGCGTCGGATCCCAAGCTCGACGAGATGCTGATGCGGATCCAGAACGATCTGTTCGATCTCGGGGCTGACCTTTGCTTTCCGGAAGAGATGAAAAAGGGAGAAGCCGCACTTCGGGTGACTGCCGCGCAGATCGAGCGGCTGGAAGCTGAGATCGACGAGATGAACAGTGCCCTCGATCCGCTTCGTTCCTTCGTCTTGCCCGGAGGATCACCCGCAGCAGCTTATCTTCATCTGGCCCGTACGGTTTGTCGTCGCGCTGAGCGCCTCGTGGCGGCTCTGGCTTCGCGGCCTATGGAGCCAGTCAGCGCGCAGGCGGCAGGTTATATCAACCGGCTTTCGGATTTCCTGTTCGTTGCGGCGCGCTACGCGAACGATAAGGGTGCCTCCGACGTTTTGTGGGTGCCCGGTCAGAATCGCTGAAGCGGGGTGACGCACCGGTGTTTGTCCCCCTCCATGACACCAATCCTCTCAAGAAGATACGCTTTCCCTACGTGACGGTTGGGCTAATCGTCCTGAACGTTGCGGCCTACGTTGTCTTGCAAACGGGGTGGTTCATTCCGTTGGAGGACGAAGACGTAACGGCCTTTGCGGTGGTGCCGGCGCAGCTGCTGGCGAATGCCGGCGGCGAAAGCCCGTTCCTAGCCTCCGGCGCGGTTCTCGTTCCTGAGCGCCTGACACTCCTCACCTACATGTTCATCCACGGTGGTTGGGTCCACTTGATCGGCAACATGCTGTTTTTGTGGGTTTTCGGCGACAATATCGAAGACGCAATGGGTCATATGCGCTTCGTCATGTTCTACTTGATGTGCGGGATCTTTGCTGCCCTGGCCCATATCTTCATGCTGCCGAACTCGGATCTTCCGCTTATCGGCGCATCTGGCGCTGTGGCAGGGATTATCTCAGCTTATTTGATCCTGCACCCAAAGGTAAAGGTTTGGGTTCTCGCGCTTTGGCGGATTCCCATTCGGATCACCGCGGCGTGGGCACTAGGCATTTGGATCCTGGCGCAGTTCGTCAATCTCTTCTTCCCAAGTGAAGAAGCCATTGCGTGGTGGGCGCATCTTGGCGGACTGCTCGCCGGCGCCCTTCTTATCCTGTTTATGCGCCGCCGCGGGGTCGTGCTTTTCGACCGCACGCGGGGAGGTGCGTAAGGCGTCCGCGGGGTGCCTTTCGGGCAACCTTGTCACCATTGACTTGAGTGATTTCGGGTTATACGGTCGCGGCCATTTCGCATGTGCGAGATGCTGACTTTGGGGGCAAGTCACACTCTCTCGGGGAACAAGAAGAACCACATGAAAATCCTTGTGCCGATCAAACGCGTCATCGACTACAATGTGAAGATCCGGGTGAAGACCGACGGTAGCGGCGTCGACCTGGCCAACGTGAAAATGTCGATGAATCCGTTTTGCGAGATCGCCGTCGAAGAGGCGGTCCGGATGAAGGAGCGCGGTGAGGCAAGCGAAGTCGTCGCCGTCTCGATCGGCAGCGCAAAATCACAGGACACACTTCGAACAGCGCTCGCGATGGGCGCGGATCGCGCGATTTTGGTGAAGACGGATGCCACGGTAGAGCCGCTGGCCGTTGCCAAGGTTCTGCAAGCCGTCGTCAAGAACGAGTCCCCGGATCTCATCATTCTTGGTAAACAAGCGATCGACGACGACTGCAATCAAACCGGACAGATGCTTGCAGGTTTGTTGGATGTCCCACAAGGAACGTTCGCGTCGAAAGTCGAGCTGAATGGGGATCGGGTGAACGTTACCCGTGAGGTCGATGGCGGTCTGGAGACCGTCTCACTTGCAAAGCCCGCCGTCATTACCACGGACTTGCGGCTGAACGAGCCCCGTTATGCATCTTTGCCGAACATCATGAAGGCGAAGAAGAAGCCGATCGACGAAACGACACCGGAGGAGCTGGGTGTCGATGTGGCGCCGAGACTCACCGTACTCACCGTTGAAGAACCGAAGGGGCGTGAGGCCGGTATCAAGGTCGACGATGTTGAGACCCTTGTTGATAAGCTCAAAAACGAAGCGGGAGTTCTATAATGGCCGTCCTGCTGCTTGCTGAGCACGACAACGAGACACTCGCGCCGACAACTGCTAAAGCACTGACGGCGGCGCGGGCTTTCGGCGCCGATGTCGACATCTTGGTTGCCGGAGAGGGCTGCCAAGCTGTGGCTGACGAGGCTGCAAAGCTCCAAGGCGTCAGGAAGGTGCTCCTTGCGGAGGCCCCGCAGCTCGCACATCGGCTTGCAGAGGACACAACAGCCACAGTTGTTCCTCTCATGGCGAACTATTCGGTTCTGCTTGCGCCAGCAACGACCACGGGTAAGAACGTATTGCCGCGTGTTGCTGCCCTCCTAGACGTCGGGCAGATATCGGACATTATCGAAGTGAAGTCGCCAGACACGTTCGTGCGGCCCATCTATGCGGGCAATGCACTGGAGACCGTTCAGACTTCTGACAAGACGATTGTCGCCACTGTGCGAACGACCGCGTTCTCCGCGACGGGTGAGGGCGGATCGGCCAGCGTCGAGACGGTCGGTCCCGGTGAAGAGGTGCCGTCCTCCAGCTTCGTAGGCGCGGAGATTACCGAGAGCGAACGGCCTGAACTGACCTCCGCGCGTGTCGTAATTTCCGGCGGTCGCGGGATGGAATCAGGCGAGAATTTCGAGAAGCTGATCGCGCCGATCGCCGATCGGCTTGGGGCGGCGATGGGTGCATCCCGGGCTGCCGTTGATTCTGGTTTTATGCCGAACGATTACCAGGTCGGACAGACAGGCAAAGTTGTTGCGCCGGAGTTATATGTCGCCGTTGGTATTTCGGGCGCGATACAGCATCTCGCCGGCATGAAAGACTCCAAGGTTATCGTTGCAATCAACAAAGACGCAGAGGCCCCAATTTTCCAGGTTGCGGATTACGGTCTCGTCGGCGATCTGTTCGAGGTCCTGCCCGAACTCAATGATGAGTTGAAAAAGGCGGGCTACGGAGATTAGCCGTGTGCATAATGTGCGCGGCTGGCTGGGTAAGTCATGATGGGTGGGGCGCTAGGCGACCCGTCCTCGGATCAGGAGCGTAGAGTGGAGCCTATTCGCAAAGTGGGCATCGTCGGTGCGGGCCAGATGGGCAGTGGGATCGCGCATGTGGTCGCGCTGAGCGGCTACGATGTGGCGATCAACGATCTTGCCAAGGACCGCTATGATGCGGCGGTTGAGGCGATCGCCAAGAATTTGGCGCGACAGGTATCAAAGGGAAAAATCTCCGAAGACGACAAAGCGGCTGCTCTCGAGCGAATATCCTTCGCCGAGAGCTACGAAGCATTGTCTGAAGCCGATCTCGTGATTGAAGCGGCGACGGAAGACGAAGCCGTTAAGCGCAAGATTTTCGTTTCGGTATGTCCATTCCTGAAGCCTGACACGATCCTGGCCACAAACACCTCGTCGATCTCCATTACGCGCCTGGCCGCGACAACCGACCGACCAGAGCGTTTCATTGGCATGCATTTCATGAACCCGGTTCCGGTTATGGAACTCGTGGAGATGATTCGTGGCATCGCAACAGACGATGCGACGTTCGCGCGCGCCAAGGATCTTGTCGGCTCACTGGGCAAGACCATTGCAGTTTCGGAAGATTTTCCCGCCTTTATGGTCAACCGTATTCTTCTGCCGATGATCAACGAAGCCGTCTACACGCTCTATGAGGGTGTTGGTTCCGTCGATGCTATCGATACAGCTATGCGGCTGGGCGCAAACCATCCGATGGGTCCGTTGCAGCTAGCCGACTTCATCGGATTGGATACCTGTCTTTCTATCATGCAGGTTCTTTACGAAGGCCTTGCGGACTCGAAGTACCGGCCCTGCCCGCTTCTTGTGAAGTATGTAGAAGCGGGATGGTTGGGGCGTAAGTCCAGCCGCGGCTTCTACGATTACCGCGGTGACGAGCCGATGCCCACGCGCTAAGTCGCAATGGACCGGGTTGTCGTGGCACAGAGGCTCGGGCCTGTTCCGTGGCGCTGTATTTAGGGTGGATGGATGGGGGCTTTTTCTCGCGGTTTTGGTGGCTTTGCGGTGTGGCTGTTTGCGCTCTGCGTGAGTACAAGCGTATCTGCCGCGTGCAATCCTGAAAATGCCTTGTATGAGGACGACTTCGAGTTTTTGGATGTCTCCTGGGGAGCGGCAGACGATAGTATTCTCGTTGAGGACGGCACGCTCCTGATCAACGGCTCAGGCGGCCTGGTCAACTTGGAAACCAAGACGAAAGGTGCGGCGATCTGCGTCGACGTCAGCATTAGGGAAGCGGCAGAGGTCCCGAGCAGCCCCGCCGGTGTGGTGTTTTGGTGGCAGGATTGGAAGAACTACTACGCCGTTTTCCTCTGGGCCGACGGATGGCTGGAAGTGCGCCGCATGGATGATGGTAAGTCGAAGACGCTGTTCACGCAGCAGACCGGCGCGCTTGAGGCCGGTGCCGGCGCCATAAACAGTATTGAGCTCAGCTTGCGGCCAAAAGACACGACATTGTCTGTGAATGCGCAGGAAGTTCGGCGATTTAAGGCTAAGCGCCCTAAGGACGGCGGCGCTGTTGGGCTCTACGGTGTCTCGCCGGACACTGCGCCCGCAAAATTCGGCTTTGACAATTTTATTGTCGATGAGCGCTGAGCACTTGCATTAGCGCCCGAAGAGCCAATCCTCAAAACTCGCGTGCGTTAATCGCGTACCGTCCAAAACTGTCATTCGCGATATTTGCCGCGGCTCAGATCGTTGGCGTGCAGGGTTTGCGGGCGCGCGCACGTCTCTGACGGCCGAGCGTGTCCCCGCTTGCTCAGGTGCAAGAGGGTCGGTCGCATGGGGACTTCTGGTCTCCGGCGTCCGGCTCGTGTCTGGCCATTCTGCATCTACCATGCGCGAGGCTGGCCCCAATTGGTCATTTCGCAACAGGCGCGGTTTGGGCAGTGTCGGAGCAGGACGCAACTGGTTGGCTGATGCCTTGGATGCCCGTGTGGTCCGCTCTCCTCCGGGATTGTCTATTGACGAGGGAGACGGGTGTTGCGCGCTTCGAAGGCTTGTGTCCGAACTCTCGGCGATCGCGCCGCTCGGTCCGGCGAGACTGGGGATTAGGGCGGCAAGCACTAAGGCGGCGTATCTCAACATGCCCTTTAATTACGACCGGTGGCACCGCCCAGCAAGCCGTTCATTACTCGATCCGGTGCTCGGACGTGCCGGCCCTGGGAATCTCCCAATCGACCTGGACCGACACATTTGGGCAGAGTCGCTGCCTAGGCCTCGCTACGTCTAGGCCCGCCGGCGAGCGTGTCGGGCAGAGCCTCAAGACGCGCCTCAATTCTCGCAAGCCGCGCATCGATCGACGGTGCCGTGATCGGGTTCTCGCTGGTAATCATCTCCGGCGCGTGTGCGTCGGGGTTTCCTTCAATCTTCTCATGCTCGCTCTGCAGCGTTTGGATGACGATGCCGATCATCATGTTGAGGAAAATGAATGCCACCAAGAAAATGAAGGTGAGGTAGAACAGCCAGCTCAACGGATAGACTTCCATCGTCTCATACATCACGTCGGTCCAATCCTCGAAGGTAGCGACGCGGAATAGGGTCAGCATGGCGATGGAGATGTTGCCCCAAAGCGTGGCGTTGATGTCCGCGAAGAAGATGCTGCCTGCCGCCCCGTAGATATAGAAGATGATGAACATCAGGAGCGTGACATACCCCATTCGAGGGATGGCCTGGAGGAGAGCATTAAGCAACACTTGAAGTTCTGGAATCATCGAGACGAGTCGCATAACGCGGAAGATGCGCAGGAGTCGCCCCAGTAGCGCCATTTCGCTCTCATCGATTGGAATCAGGCTTGCGCTAACAATCAGAAAGTCAAAGACGTTCCACCCCTTCGAGAAGAACCGCTTCAAGTTTGGCTCGGCGGCCATTCTGATGAGTAGCTCAACGAGAAAAAAGATCGTGACTGCGTAGTCGAGGACCTTGAGCGCTGCAGTCAGTTTTGGCCCCAGCGGATAGGTGCCAATACCTACCTTGAGTGCCGAAATCACGATGACCGTGACGACGAACAACTCGAAAAACTTGTTGCTGCGAATATCGATAAACAATTTTTTCAGACCAGAAGCCCGGTCCATCAGTGTCTTGTCAGTCATTCGTCTCTCAGTATTGGGTGCGTCGTGACGGTGAGGTGATCGGCGATCCTAACGAGGATTGTGGTTGAAAGCCGTATTGCGGTTGGAGGCTCTCGTCATAGACAATGTAGGTGAGGATGGTCCAGGCACAGTCGGAGAGGTTCTAAGCTTGGAGGAAGAAATCGCGCTCAGAAACGGTAGCGACTTGGACGTGACGGCTCGCGGTTCAAACAAGCGTGCCAGCGCCCTGTCTATATCCGTCTCGCCGGTAGAGGTCCAACATCATGTGTCAGACGACTATTGGCGGGCTAAAGGTCTGGTCTAGTTGGTAAATTCCGCCGGCCGCGTTGTAGTAAATCTGTCACGTGAGGGGGCTAAGGTCGGTGATCCCTAACAAATATCTTGTCCAAGGAAAACCTCGGCCGCGCCAAGCGGTCGGGGTTTTCTTTTGTGCTTGAGCAGCTCAAGTCGCGCGCGGCCCCGCCTCGGCAACGAGCGGCGCAATGGCGATAATGCCATCGGTCACGTAGTGATTGACCGTACCGGCCTCGATTTCTTCGCCCGCTTCGTAAAGATCAACGACGCCAATAGTGCCGTGCCGCGATAGCTCCGCCATGATGAGATCTCGTTCTGCGTTGGTGTCTGAGTCTGTCGCATGAGTGATCTGAAACGTGAGACGGGTCAGTGAGAAGCCCGTATCCTTAGTGGCCGCCCCAACCCAAAGGACTGGCTCGCGCGTGTCCGGTCGGTGCGTGCCATGCCAGAAAACCTCGTCGACGGTCTCAGCCTCTGTCAGGCACTTTGCCCAGAACCGAACGTGATGGCGCTTTCGCGGGCTGTTGCCGATTGCCTTCTGGAACCCAATGTCCTGGCCCCGCCCGAACAGGTAGAGTGTTGAGAACGGCGCCGTGGGGTAAGACGAATTCAAGACGAAGGCCTTTACCATACCCCAGGAACTCGAAAGCGTTAGCGGGTCGGCCTCATGCCATCCCGCTTTCGCAAACGCGGCCCTCAGCTCATCAAACGTTCCGACAAGACCCAAGTTGACCGGATCTCCAGGAAGGCCGTCGCCTGTAATGGTGAAACTCGGCACGTGCTGATGCCGTAGAACCATAAGGCCCATGCGCACAAAGTAGGGCAGGATAACGTAGGCCGCGACCGCATAGGTGGCCACAAGCGCGAGCACTGACGGTAGTTCGCCGTCGACCCATTGAAACACGTTGACAATCAGCCAAATGCCAATGGCGCCGAGGCTGAGGATCGCCAAGCGCTGAAGGATCAAGATTAG
>JARFRF010000010.1 GCA_029287395.1 Methyloceanibacter sp.
ATCATACGATTGTACAGGTCGAACATGATCCACAAGCTCCCGCCTACCATGATGAAAATCAAGACGAGTGCAAATGCCAGCGCCACGAGGTTTTCGCGCGGCGTCGTCTTGAAATCGATATGGAGGAAGAAGGTCAGGTGGACGAAGATCTGCATGATTGCGAAGACCGCAATGATGACCAACGTAGTCTGCCGCGGCAGCACACCAGTCGCTACGAGCGCAAACGGGATGGCTGTCAGAACGACCGCAAGTGCAAGCCCGATCAGATAGGGCTTGAGCGTTCGCTCGATTTGGAGCCCCGACTTGATCTCCATCACAGCACTCCCGGCAGATAGACGACTGAGAAGATTACGACCCAGATGATGTCGAGGAAGTGCCAAAACAAACCAAGCCGCATCAGCCGCGATGCGACAGGCGCGGAAATGCCCTTCGTCAAAACCTGACCAATCATCACCAGGATCCAGACCAGGCCGACGGTCACATGCAGTCCATGCGTACCAACCAGCGTGAAGAAGGCTGACAAAAACCCGCTGCGGTCAGGTCCCGCGCCCTCCGCGATCATTCCCGCGAACTCGTCAATCTCCAGATAGATAAAGCCGGCGCCGAGCAAGAGCGTTATGGCGAGCCAGAGGACGACCTTGCCACGTTCTCCGGCCGACAGTGCAACGGCGGCGACGCCAAACGTCGCGCTGCTCAAGAGCAGCAATGCGGTCTCGGCGGCGGCCCGGTCCAATTCGAAAACATCTTTGGGTGTCGGTCCGCCGGCCGGATTGCCGTCCATGACGAGATTGGTCGCGAAGAGTAGCGTGAATATTACGGCATCGCTCATCAAGTAGAGCCAGAAGCCGAAATCCTTTCCTTCGTAACGCTCGGCATCACGATGGCCAATCGTCATTTGGGCGACGCCGCTCATGTCGCAGGTTCCGCTGCCGATTCGCCCGCGAATCCCGGTTCGTCCGCCATTTCGTTTTTTGGCGCTTTGGCGAGTCGAGCGAAGCGCTCGTCTTCAATGGCCTTCACCTCGCTCGCAAGAATGATGAACTCGTCGTCATCGTCGCTCGCCCGGTAGATGATTGTCCCCGCGATAACCGCCAGCGCCAAAAACGCCAGCCACCACATCCACCAAATAGCGGCGAAGCCGAACACGCCGCCTGCAACGCCGATCACGAGACCGGCATAGGTGTTCTTCGGCATCACAATGTCTTCGTACTTTTCCGGCCGCTGATAGGCGACACCGCGCTGCTTCATATCCCACCAAGCATCGCGGCTCTCCACTTTCGGCAGCACTGCGAAATTGTAGGGTGCTGCAGGCGACGCCGTCGCCCATTCGAGAGATCGGCCGTTCCACGCATCGCCTGAAAGGTCCAGTGCTTCGTTACGCTCGCGAATGCTAACGATGAGCTGCACCGCCAAGCAGATCATGCCGAGCAGAATGATGAAGGCGCCAACCCAAGCCACCACGAGATGGGGCTGCCAAGCCGCGATGTCGTAATGCTCCATGCGGCGCGGCATACCGAGCATGCCGAGCACGTAGAGCGGCATAAACGCGATGTAGAAGCCAACGATCCAACACCAGAAGGCTCGGGTTCCCCATTTTTCATTCAGCTTGAAGCCGAACGCCTTTGGGAACCAGTACATGTAGCCCGCGAGATAGCCGAATAGCACACCGGGGATGATCATGTTGTGGAAGTGCGCGACCAGGAAGGTCGTGTTGTGCATCATGTAGTCGATCGGCGGCAAAGCCAAAAGAACGCCAGACAGACAGCCGATGACGAAGGTCACGAGAAAACCGATCGTGAACAGCATTGGCGGCTTAAAGATGATGCGGCCGCGATACATGGTCAGCAACCAGTCGAAGACCTTCACACCCGTCGGCACCGAGATAATTGTCGTCATCGTCCCGAAGAAAGAATTGACCTTCGCACTCGAGCCCATTGTGAAGAAGTGGTGCAGCCACACGGTGAAAGAGAGCAAGCCAATGGCGATGGTCGCGCAGACAAGCGAGATATAGCCAAATAGACGCTTCTGGCTAAAAGTCGCGACAACTTCTGAGAAAACGCCAAAGGCCGGCAGAATGAGGATGTAGACCTCTGGATGACCCCACAACCAAAACAGGTTGATGTAGTTCATCATGTTCCCGCCCATGTCGTTCGTGAAAAAATGAAAGCCGAAGTTCCGGTCCAGAATCAGCATGGCGCACGCGACGGTGAGCGCGGGAAAAGCGAAGATAATCAGAACCGACGTAATGAAGATTGTCCATGTAAAGAGCGGGAGACGGAACATCGTCATGCCAGGCGCTCGGCATTTGAAGATGGTCACCAAGAAGTTGATGCCGGTCATGGTGGTGGCAAAACCGGATATGAAGACCATCCAAAGCCAATAGTCGACACCCACGCCGGGCGTGTATTCGACGCCGGAGTACGGCGGATAGGCCGTCCAGCCCGCCGTAGAGAATTTGCCGACGACCAACGAGGTCAGCATGAGCCCCGCCCCGGCCGTGGTTAGCCACAGGCTAACGGAGTTCATGAATGGAAAGGCCACATCCCGCGAGCCGATCTGCTGGGGTACGATGAGATTCGCAAGTCCCGATAGAAAAGGCATGGCCATGAAGAAGATCATAATCGTGCCGTGGGACGAGAAGATCTGATCGAAATGGTCGGGCGGCAGATAGCCCTCGTTGTTGTAGGCGATGGCCTGCTGGCTCCGCATCATGGCGGCATCGACGAAGCCGCGCACCAGCATCACAAGCGCAAGCATGATGTACATGATGCCGATCTTCTTGTGATCGAGGCTTGAGACCCATCGGGTCATAACCATGCGCCAGGCGCCGAAATAGGTGATGGCGCCGGCGACGGCGAGCCCGCCGAGTACTGTCACCGCCGCGCCCGATGCAGCGACAGCGCTGTAGAACGGCAAGGAATCGATCGTCAGTCGTCCGAAGATATCCACGTGACCTATTCCGTCAGTTGAGCTTTTGACGATCGCGGCATGCGATCTGCATCGCCGTGAGAATACTTTCCGATAATGCACTCGAAGAGATTGGGCTCGACGCCTGAGTAGTACGTTACTGGGACTTTTTCGCTCGGCTTGGCGAGCACCTCATACGTTGCTGCGTCCAGCGCGTTACTTGAGTCCTTGGCCTTCTGCACCCAGGAATCGAAAGCTTCTTGAGGCATTGCAAGAGTCTGGAACTGCTGATCTGCAAACCCGCGTCCGCTGTACTGGACATTTCGACCCCAGAATGTGCCCTCCTCGTCGGCAAGCAGGTTAAGCCGCGTCTGCATGCCGGCCATCGCGTAGATCTGCCCCCCGAGCGCGGGGATCACGAGCGAGTTCATGACCGTGTCGGACGTGATGTCGATGCTTACCGGCCTCCCGACGGGCACGGCGAGCTCATTGACGACGGCAATGTTTTGCTCCGGGTAGACGAACAGCCATTTCCAGTCCTGCGCGATTGCCTGGACCTGAAGCGGTTTCACACTCGGATCGATCTCCGTATACGGATCGAGCTTGTAGGTGTACTCCCACAAATGAAACGCAAGCCAAACGACGATCGCGGCAGGGACGCTCCAAACCACAATCTCCGCAGGCCAATAGAAATCAAAATTTGGGGCGTAGCGCGCTTTTCGGTTCGTCCCGCGATACCGGACGGTGAACCATGCCGCCATGATGAAGACCGGTATGATCACGATCATCATAATCGCGGTCGCCCGGAAGAGTAGGTCACGCTCGGTTAGCGCGATCGGCCCCTTAGGATCCAGGACAGGCCCCTCCGCAACGCTACAACCGGAACACAGCAGAGACAGGCTTGCAACGGCGATTGCGACCGATGCACTAGATTTCCATGGACGTGAGCGCGCGTATTCGACGATCATGTCTTCGCTGCTTCGATCCCAGGATGATGTGTGTCGTGGTCAGTAACCGTAACGGCTTATGGCCACCTTTGCGAGGATAGACCAAGCTTCTCGCATAACCTGTGACAATCGAGTCACAGGGCCGAAGAGTTTTGCCGAAGTGTCTAACGCCAGTCACCCCAGACGGCATTAACGAGCGCAAGGCACGCGACAGCAGCCGTGTCCGCACGCATCACACGGGGGCCCAGCGAGATTGGCAGCACAAATTCTTGCCGCAGCAATAGATCGCGTTCCTCGGGGTCGAAGCCGCCTTCGGGCCCGATCAAGACGGCATGCGGACGAGCCGCCTCCGATGCCAATGCCTCGAGGGGCGACGCGACCGCCGCAGTCTCGTCGGCCACAACAAGAAGCCGGGTGGCGTCCCATGTCGACAGAATGTCTTCGAGCTTCTGCGGGGCATCCACTCGAGGCACCCGCAAGATGCCGCATTGCTCAGCAGCCTCTACCGCGTTCACTTCAAGGCGTTCGACCTTGACCCGTTCAGCGACGGTTCGGCGCGTGATGACGGGCCGCAAGACGCTCGCGCCCATCTCCGTTGCCTTCTGCGCCACATAGTCGACACGCGCGCGCTTGATGGGCGCGAAAAGATAATGCAGATCGGGCCCATCTTCTTGAGGCCGGGTCTGGTGCTCTGCCTCCAGGTTCATGGCCTTCTTGCCAGCCTTACAAATGCGGGCGCACCACTCACCGTCGCGGCCGTTAAAGAGCAAGACGTACGAGTCAGGCTTTAATCGAAGCACATTCGCGAGGTAGTGCGTTTGATCTCGATCGAGCACAACCTCCGTACCCGAACCGAGCGGGGACTTGACGAACAGCCGTGGCAGTTTAGAGGGCATAGTCAGCAAGCCGCAGTACAAGCGAAACGGCAGGACACATGACACGTCCGGACAATGAAGGCAAAGCTGGTGATTCGGCATCGGCACCCGTTGCCGATGCGCGCGCACAGAACTGGGTGGACCGCTATGCGCCGGCATGGGCGCTGCCCTATCTACGGCTTGCCCGCGTAGATCGTCCCGTCGGCTTCTACCTGTTGGCGCTGCCCTGCTTCTGGTCTGTGGGCTTGGCAGGCATTCACACGAGCGCAGTCTATCCCGATCTCCGGCTGCTGGTGCTGTTTGCGATCGGCGCCATTGCCATGCGCGGCGCCGGATGCACGTACAACGATATCGTCGATCGCGATATCGACGCTAAAGTGGCGCGCACGCGCTCGCGGCCCATCCCGAGTGGGCAGGTCTCGTTGAGCAGTGCCATCGTTTTCTTGGTTGCTCAGTGCCTCGTTGGCCTCGCCGTGCTTCTCAGCCTCAATGGCTTTTCGATTTGGTTGGGCTTTGCTGTCGTTCCGATTGTGGCTCTCTACCCGTTCATGAAGCGTGTTAGCCATTGGCCGCAAGCCGTCCTGGGCCTCGCCTTCAACTGGGGTGCGCTCATGGGCTGGGCTGCCGTTGCGGGAGGTCTTGATTGGGCGCCTGTCGCCCTCTACGTGGGCTCCGTCGCCTGGACCATCGGATACGACACCATTTACGCCCATCAGGACCGCGAGGACGATGCCCTGATCGGGATGAAATCCACTGCGCTGAGATTCGGCGCCAACACGAAGTCTTGGCTAACAGTTTTTTACACGGTGACAGGGTCGGCCATGGGACTTGCGGGAGTGCTTGCAGGGGCGGGTCCCGTTTTCTTCGCCGGCCTCGCTCTCGCGTGCGGCCAGCTCATTTGGCAAATCGCGACACTCGACATCGACGATGCCAGCAACTGCCTCGCCCGATTTAGATCCAATCGAGACTTTGGTTTGATTGTTTTTTTCGCGATTCTGTTGGATATGACGCTTGCATCTTCCCTCTGAAGGGACGATGTGTCGGACTCAAGCAAATCAGCCTAGACACGCAGGGGTGACTTGCGCGCGTTCCGAAGCACAACTCAAGTGGGCCCCGGTGCGTATCGCAACCGAGGCCCGTGTGACGCCTTGCTGTTAGCTTCCTTATTGGCTGCCTTGAGGTAGCCTTGATTGCCAGGATGGTGCCACGGAACGTTTCCCGGACGCTTAATAGACGTCATTAACGACCGGTAGCTTCCAGCATGGTTTAGAGAGTGTTCCCACCGACTGATGACCGCGATAACGCACGATAAGACTTCCGAAGAGGCACATTCCTCATTGCCGAGCCGTGAAGAAGACTTCGAGATCCTCCGCCGCGCCGTCCGGGAAGCTGGCGCGTTAGCGTCGAGCTACTTCAAGGAGTCCCCAAAAGCCTTCACAAAGTCGGATGGTTCACAGGTTAGCGAGGCTGACTTGGCGGTGGATGCGGCCCTAAAACTCGACTTGACGACGCGGCGCAAGGATTACGGTTGGCTATCGGAAGAAAGCCCCGACGATCGCTCACGCCTTAAACATTCGCGGGTCTGGATGGTCGATCCTATTGACGGGACAGGCGCGTTCTTGCGGGAAATCCCTGAATGGACGATTTCCGTTGCCCTGGTTGAGAATGGGACCCCGGTTATCGGGGTCGTTTACAACCCGGAAAGCGGCGAGTTTTTTCATGCCATCCGCGGGGCCGGCGCCTTTCTCAATGACGCGCCGATCCGCACAACTGACAAGGCGACGTTGGAAGGTACGAAGGTAATCGCAAGCGGCGGGCTTTTTCGGAAGAAGATTTGGGAGAACCCTTGGCCCGACGTTACCGCGCGGTGGGTGAATTCCGTCGCCTATCGCCTCGCGCTTGTAGCTGATGGGACAGGCGACGCCACGATTTCATTGACACCCAAAGCGGAATGGGATCTGGCCGCGGCGGCGGTGATTGTCGAAGAAGCCGGAGGCGTAATCACCGATCACCTTGGGAATTTGCACAAATACAATAGCGAAAATCCCAAGTTTCCTAGCCTGGTCGCCAGCGGCAAGGCCTTGCACCCTGCGCTGATCGAGCGCACAAGCCGCGTGGACCTTTAAAGCACAATTCGGCACATTGCCTTGGCGAACAAGTCAGCGAGGGGGATTTCGCATGTCTGCAAACAGCAATGCGCCGGCAAAAGCAGAGGACGACAAGCAACTGCTTCACCTCGTCTTCGGCGGGCACCTAACCGAATTGGACAGGGTGCATTTCGACGATCTGAGCAAATTGGACGTCGTCGGCATTTATCCCAACTACGCGACCGCCTATGACGCATGGAAAGACGCCGCGCAGCGCTCAGTGGACGACGCTCATATGCGCTACTTCATCGTACACCTTCATCGGCTTCTCGACCCCGATGCAGCTTAGCTGAATGACGCGCCACCCCGTCTAAGCCCCCGAGAGGGCTGGTCCTTAACGGGATTTCGCCTTAAAGGTCCCATGGCTCTCGTGCTAGACAAGGGATACAGGAGCTTGGGCACGCCAGCCGTGCCCCGCAAGATTCGGGATAACCCTTGAAAGACAACGTCTTCATAGATGCCCGCGTGGCCGCTCGCGGTGGTGATGAGCTCACGGCCGAGCGCTATACGACACGTCAGATTGTCGAGCGAATCTGGCATGAGAATCTTCGGCCTCATGGCGTACTTCTGGGTTTTGGCATTCTGGCCATGTTGCTCACGGCCGTCACAACCGGAGCGATCCCATTTCTTATTCAGCGGACGGCCGACGATATCTTCGTCGATAAGAATGCCGACATGGTCCTATGGATCACGCTTGCTGTTGTTGTCATCACGACCCTGAAGGCCGTTTCGGAATATGTGGCGAATGTGACTATCGGTTATCTCGGGCACCGCTTCATCGCAGACTTGCGCTTGCAGATGTTCGGGAAGCTCGCCGAAGCGGATCTCGGCTGGATACAGACCGTCCATTCCGGTCGCATTCTCTCAGGGTTCTTGAACGACGCAACTCTGATGCGGGCCACAGCTAGCCGCACGATTGTGACCCTCGGCGAGAACCTGCTCAAGGTCGTCATACTCGTTGGCTCCATGATTTATATGGCCCCACGCCTCTCGATACTTGTGCTGCTGTTCATGCCGTTCGCGTGGCTGATGCTATCCCGCCAGCGGCGCAAGATGCGAAAATCGACAACAAAGTCGCTGCAGGAAACCGGCGATTTGTCCGCACTCGTTACTCAGACCCTGCAAGGAATGCGCGTCGTGCGTGCCTATAAGCAGGAAGCTCAAGAAGAGAAGCGCGCGAGCGAGGCGGTCAACCGGGCGCTCGAATACACAATGCGCGGCATGCGCGCTCGGGCTCTGTCCAGTCCTGCCATGGAATTGTTGGTTGGCCTTGGCTTTGCCGTCGCGATCTATGTGGCGGGTACGAACGGTATTCGGGGCGACTCCTCTCTCGGCCATTTCATGGGATTCACAACGGCGGCGCTTCTGATCTATGCGCCGCTCAAGAGCCTCGCCACGCTCCAAACGCAGTTGCAGGAAGGTGTCGCCGCAGCGACCCGCGTGTTCGGGATCATTGACCGTCCCAGCAAGCTCGTCGAAGCAAAGGATGCCAAACCGCTTGAGCTCACTGACGGCCAGATTGAGTTTCGCGACGTCAGCTTTGCCTATGATCCCCAGAACGTCGTCCTGAAAGGCGTGACGCTGACCGTGCCTCCGGGAAAAACCGTTGCTCTTGTTGGGCCCTCAGGGTCCGGCAAAAGCACGCTTGTAAACCTCGCCCTGCGCTTCTTCGATCCCCAAGAGGGGGCGGTCCTGATCGACGGCCAGGACATAAAGGGCGTGACTGTGTCGTCCTTGCGCGACGCCATCGGCCTTGTGACACAAGACCCGGTTCTGTTCGACGATACGATCCGCGCCAATATCGCTTATGGCGCGAAACCCCTCGATGAGGACGAAATGATCGCAGCGGCAAAGGCCGCGGCGGCACACGACTTCATCATGAGCCTGCCCCGCGGTTATGAAACACGGGTCGGCGAGGCCGGCGGACTCCTTTCAGGTGGCGAAAGACAACGCATCGCCATCGCTCGTGCGATCTATAAAGATGCACCGATCCTCATGCTGGATGAGCCGACAAGTTCGCTCGATTCTGAGTCGGAAGCCAAGGTTCAGGCGGCGCTTGAGAAACTCATGCAAGGCCGGTCTGTGTTGATGATCGCGCATCGGCTCTCCACAGTGAAGAAAGCCGATCTGATCTGTGTGCTGGACAAGGGGCGCATCGTCGAGACGGGGCGCCACGATGAACTCGTTTCACGCGGAGGCCTTTACACCCGTCTGCACCGAAACCAGTTCGGCATCGCTGGCGCGCCGGACCAGGCGTCTGCTGACGAGCTGCATGCTATCGCCGTTCCTGGCGAGTAACCGCGCGAGGCGATGTTGAAGCGTTTCTTTGGATCGGAGCCGGGCACCGCCATCCTAAGCAAATTCGCATCCGGCTATATCCGGCTCGTCTATGCAACGAGCACGGTCATACGAGAGCCCGCTGACACCGATGCGAAGCTTTTCGACCAACATCCGCAAATTCTGGCCATGTGGCATGGTCAGTTCATGCTACTGCCGAACCTGAAACCGAAACGGCCGGCGGACGTCAAAGCCATGGTCTCGCGCCATGGCGATGCCGAGCTGATCGGCGATGTCCTGCAGCGATTCGGCATGGATCTCATTCGAGGCGCTGGCGCAGGGAAACGAAAGCGTAATCGCGGCGGGGCAACGGCAATGCGTGAGTCCTTGCGTGCGCTTGAGGCGGGCGCGACCGTTGCAATGACAGCGGATGTGCCCCCTGGGCCGGCACGGCGGGCCGGCATCGGCATCGCGACCTTGTCAGCCAAATCCGGACGCCCTGTCGTTCCATTCGCGATCGCGACAAGCCGCTCCTTGAAGCTTGCAACATGGAGTGCCTTCACGATCAACCTTCCCTTCTCGAAACTCGCGATCGTTATAGGCGATCCGGTGACGGCACCTTCTTCCGAGACGCCCGACCAGCTCGAAGCCGGTCGAAACGCTATTGAACATGCCCTCGCTGAGACGACCGAGCGCGCCTATGCGCTCGCGGGTGCACGTGATCCGCTGAGCCCCGAGGAGAAGGCAAAACCCGGCACGGCGCTCAAGACCTATAGACTTGCAACGCAGCTTGCAGCACCAATCGCCCCGTTGTTGCTGGCTTGGCGTACCCAAAAGGGGAAGGAGGAGCCCAACCGCCGCCCCGAGCGCTACGGGAACGCAAGTGCCGCGCGGCCCTCCGGCTTCCTTGTCTGGTTACACGCAGCCTCTGTCGGCGAGACGAATGCCGCGCTCCCCGTCATCGACCACATTGCGCGGGCGCGGCCCGACATTCGTCTTCTTCTGACGACTGCAACGGTGACATCGGCGCGCCATGCGCGCGCGCGTTTGCCTGAAGGCGCGATCCATCAATACATCCCTCTGGACCGCAGCAGCTATCTCAGGCGCTTTCTGAACCATTGGCGTCCCGATCTCGCGGTCTTGGTGGAGTCGGAGATCTGGCCAAACCTTGTGCTGGAAACCAAACAAGCGGG
This sequence comes from Methyloceanibacter sp., assembly GCA_029287395.1. GTDB lineage: Bacteria > Pseudomonadota > Alphaproteobacteria > Rhizobiales > Methyloligellaceae > Methyloceanibacter. Next base: position 10,347 of record JARFRF010000010.1, read on the forward strand.
GACTCCGCTTCTTTTGATCAACGCGCGCATGTCAGGACCGTCCTACAAACGATGGCGGCGCCGGCCTGGTATGAGCCGGCCAGTCTTTTCCGCGTTCGACCTTGTCTTGGCTCAGAATGAACGGCTCGCAGAGCAGTTCTCTCAACTTGGCGCACCCCAGTCCCTGTCCGCAGGAAATTTGAAAGCGGATGCGCCGCCGCCACCCGTAGACGAAGCGGCGAAGGCGGACATGTCGGCAGCATTCTGGGGACGGCCGATTTGGCTCGCAGCCAGCACTCATCCTGGCGAGGACGAAATCGTCGGCGCGGCGCATGCCAAGATTAAGGCGGCCCTTCCAGGCATCGCAACCATCGTTGTGCCGCGCCATCCTGAGCGCGGTCCGGCTATTGCCGAGATGCTCCGCACCAGAGGATTGAAAGTTACGCTTCGGTCCGAAGGTGGCGGAATCGATGCCAAGACCGATATCTACGTGGCCGATACGATCGGCGAGCTCGGCCTCTTTTACGCCTTAACGCCAGTCGCCTTCATCGGCGGTTCGCTCGTCAAACATGGAGGCCAAAATCCGGTGGAAGCCATCAAGCTGGGAGCGGCTGTGTTGGCGGGGCCTCACGTCCATAATTTCCGAGAGATGTATGCGGACCTTTTGAAGACAGGCGGCGCTCGGAAAGTCGACGATGCGGATAGTCTCGCCGATGCGGTGCTCGAATTGCTTCAGAACGAGGTTGCCCGCAAGGAAGCCCATGCGCAGGCGACGACATGCGTTGCAGCAATGACCGGCGCCTTACCAAAAACCTTGGCGGCGATCGAGGCGTACTTCCCGGATAAGGTGTCACTGCAACATGCCTCTTGAGACCCCGTCCTGGTGGTACGGCAAGCGCGCGGGTGCAGCCAAGCTGATGCCCCCCCTGCTAGCCCCGCTTGCAGCGCTCTACGGTCGTGCCGCAGCGTCGCGACTGGCGCAAAGCCCGACCTATCGCTCGCGGTTGCCCGTAATCTGTATCGGGAATTTCACATCAGGTGGCGGTGGAAAGACCCCAACTGCGATCGCCGTCGCAACCCTGCTTAAATCAATGGGCAAGACTCCGGCCTTCCTCACGCGCGGCTATGGCGGAAGCGCTAAAGAGACCGTCCGTGTCGCCGGTCAAGATGCCACGGAAGTTGGCGACGAAGCCCTCCTCCTCGCTGAGGCGGCGCCGACCTTCATATCAGCGGACAGGGCAGCCGGAGCAAGAGCGATTGAACAGACGGAAGCCGATGTCATCGTTATGGACGACGGCTTTCAGAACCCAGGACTCGCGAAGGACCTGTCACTTATCGTCGCCGACGCCGCAGCTGGGCTTGGAAACGGCCAGGTGATTCCCGCCGGCCCGTTGCGAGCGCCACTCGCGTCGCAAATGCCGCTTGCAAACGCTCTCCTCGTGATCGGCGACGGCCAGAAAGGCGACAAGCTCATCGAACAATTCGAGGCCGCCGGTAAGCCCGCCTTGCGAGCTACGATTACCCCCAATTGCGATGCGCGCTGGCTGAGCGTCCTGCCGACGATTGGCTTTGCGGGTATCGCGCGGCCTTCAAAGTTCTTCTATACTTTGCAGTCGAATGGCGCGCGCCTGATCTCTAGCTATGGATTTGGCGACCATCATCGCTTCACCGAAAAGGAAGCACGGCGACTACTCGACGAAGCGGAAGCCAAGAAGGCCATGCTCGTTACCACTGAAAAGGACTGGGCGCGCCTCACCAACGAAGAAGACGAAAGCGCGCTAGCTGAATTGAAGAAGCGCTCGCGCCCGTTCCCGATTGTCATTGCGTTCGATGACGAGGACGCGGTGAACGCATTGCTTCGCAATGCCCTCGGCGCCAAGAACACAGCAGCGACTAGTTAAGACTTTTCGGAATTCTCGCGCACGCGCTTGAGAGACGCAGCGGCGTCGACATAGGGCTCTTGCAGGGAAACGCTCCAATAGCGGAGCTCGTCGATTGGAATAGTTTGGCCGGTCACGGCACAGCGGACGAACTCGCCTGGTGTGATGACTTGCACCTCGCCATCGAGATAGCGGAGCTTGGCTTCGCCCTTGAACCCAAAATTTCGTTCAAATCGATTCATGGTGATTTTTGATCTCTCATGCTTTTTTGGCAGCTTAGCGTCAGGCAAAACGAACCGCTAGAGTTAGAGCAAGCTTCCCTGATCCCCATTGGGATCGGGTTTGGGCTTAGCCTTCCTCGGGGTCTTCGATCTGTCGACCTTGGGATTCGCTGCACCGACAGCTTTGGACGTAGCCGCTACCTCGGTCACGATATGGCCATCTGAGAACTGAATGTCGAGAGCCTCACCCAATTGCACAATGGCGGCGCTGCGCACCATCGCGCCTTTAGCGTCACGAACCAGCGCGAAGCCACGCGCGAGAACATTCTCATAGCCAAGCGTATGGAGAAGCTTCGTCTGGGCGTCGAGCCGCTGGCGCGCCCGATCCATCCGCGCACTAATCGCGCGGGCGCGATCCCGGTCGAGACGCGTCAGGACGTCGCGGGCCGCTGCGGCGCGACGGGCGACGAGCCCGGGCCGCAACGGGGCTGATAGGCGGGCCAATATGGCGCGGTGGCTCTGCGTATTTGCGCGCAGGGCCTGGAGAAGCCGGCCGCTCGCTGTATCGAGCCTTTGCCGTGGCAGTCCCAGTATAGCTTCCCGGCGAGGCAACCCCCTGGCGGACGCATGGACGCGACTGCGCCAGCTCTCCAGCACCCGGCGTATTGTTCCAGCCATGCGCACACTATGTGTCCGCACCGCGTTCATAAGCTCCGAGCGAACCGGCACCGCACGCTCAGCGGCGGCCGTCGGAGTCGGCGCGCGATAGTCGGCTACCAGATCGATGAGCGTCCAGTCCGTCTCATGCCCAACAGCCGATATTAAAGGAATCGCGCTTGCCGCCGCTGCCCTAGCGACAATTTCTTCGTTGAAGCCCCAAAGATCTTCCAGGCTGCCGCCCCCGCGCGCCACGATTATCAGGTCCGCGAGAATGCCCTCTGTGGCCTCACCTGTGTTGAAACCCGCGATGGCCGCGGCAACCTCCGCCGCGCAGGTCTCGCCTTGCACCCGCACAGGCCAGACGATCACATGAGAAGGGAAACGATCGCCGAGCCGATGAAGGATGTCGCGTATAACCGCGCCCGTCGGCGAGGTGACCACGCCGATTACGTCGGGCAAAAACGGCAGGGGCTGTTTGCGGTCTTCATCGAACAGGCCCTCTGCCGCGAGCTGTTTCTTGCGCTGCTCCAAGAGCGCCATGAGCGCGCCAGCGCCCGCCGGCTCCAGGTCGTCGATCACGATTTGGTATTTCGATCCGCTGGGGTAGGTCGTGATCTTGCCCTTGGCAATGATCTCCAAACCTTCCTCCGGTTTGAATTTCAGCCGACCAAATACGCCACGCCAGACCACTGCCTCGATCGCCGCGTTTTCATCTTTCAGCCGGAAATAGCAGTGACCCGAGGCGTGTGGCCCGCGATAGCCCGACACTTCGCCACGAAGGCGGACAAGCCCATAGGCGTCTTCCACAGTCCGCTTAAGGGCGAAAGCCAGCTCTGACACCGAATATTCGGTGATATTGGTAGGCTCAGGTTGTGGATTGCGGGGTGCCATTCCTTCCGTCTCTTTTTCTCAACTCGCTATTCTCGTGCTAAGAGCGCGACTTTCATCATGCTGCGAATCCTCAATAGAAGGGCATACAAGCCTGGGATTTGCGGAACAAGCGGGGCACGGTAGTCGTGAACGTTCTTCTTGTCGGCGGCGGCGGTCGCGAACACGCGTTGGCCTGGAAAATAGCGCAAAGTCCTCTCCTCGAGAGGCTCTATTGTGCGCCTGGGAACGCGGGCATTGAGGAAGTCGCCGAACTGACCGCGCTTGACGTCACCGACCACGACGCGGTCGCCGCATTCTGCCTCGACAAACAGATTGGGCTTGTGGTCGTAGGTCCTGAGGCGCCGCTTGTGGCGGGTATCGCCGACGATCTGGAAGCGCAAGGCCTTCTCGTATTCGGCCCATCGAAGGCAGCCTCGTCGCTTGAGGGCTCTAAGGGCTTCACCAAGGATCTGTGCACCGAGTTTGACATCCCCACTGCTGCATATAGGCGCTTTACCGACGCGGCGTCCGCCAGGGCCTATCTTCAGAGCCAGGCGATGCCGATCGTCGTCAAGGCGGATGGTCTTGCCGCCGGAAAGGGCGTCGTTATCGCCCAAACCCGCGACGAGGCGAACGCTGCCGTCGATGCCTGCTTCCAGGGCAGCTTTGGCGCGGCCGGCGCCGAAGTTGTGATCGAAGAGTTCTTAGATGGTGAGGAGGCGAGTTTTTTCGCCCTTGTCGACGGTGACACGGTTCTACCGCTAGCGACGGCGCAGGACCACAAACGCGTCCATGACGGTGATCGCGGCCCAAATACAGGCGGGATGGGCGCCTACTCGCCAGCCCCCATCATGACCCAAGCGCTTTGCGACCGGACAATGAATGAGATCATCCTGCCGACCGTCGCAGCCATGAAGCGGCGTGGGACCCCGTTCAAGGGTGTTCTCTATGCAGGGCTTATGATCGATGCTGCTGCCCCGAAGCTCATCGAATACAACGTGCGCTTCGGCGATCCCGAGGCCCAGCCTCTAATGATGCGGCTCAAGTCGGATCTCTTGCCTGTGCTCGTCGCGACCGCCAAGGGACGACTTTCGGGGCTGACGCTGGAGTGGGAGGCGAACGCCGCGCTGTGTGTCGTTATGGCTTCGAAGGGCTATCCGGGCGCCTACGACAAGGGAACTGAGATCAAAGGGCTCGATGCGGCGCGTACGGTACCGCAATCCACTGTTTTTCATGCCGGCACCGCACGTGACGGGACGCGAATCGTTGCAACCGGCGGCCGCGTCCTTGGGGTCACGGCCCTCGGTAGCGACATCGCGCAGGCCCAAGCGCGCGCCTATGAAGCCGTAGATGCAATCAACTGGCCCCAAGGATTTTGCCGCCGGGACATCGGATGGCGTGCTCTCACGTGCGACGCATAGGGCCTTCTCTCCAGAAGATGGCTTAGTAAGAAATTCACCTAAACGCGCTATGACGCCAGCAACAGCCCGTTGCGCGTTCATTTTTCGCCGTGAACCGTTGCCTTTTCACGATGACGTCACTATTTGCAAATGAACTAGCAGCTCGTTCACTTATTGAGATTTGCTCATGACACTCCAACGGCCCCTTTCGAAGAAGACCGTATCCGGCGTAGTGGGCGTCATGGCGATTCTCTTCTATCTGTGGCTTCTGACTTGGTCAGCGCCCGCGAACGCGATGGGCGGCGTGATAGCCCAGCCAGAAGCTCCCGGCCTTCAGGTCCACGAGGTCCGGAGGATCTTTAAACGCGATCGCACGCCCATTTATCCCTACTCCGCAAAGGGTCCGGGGCCGAAAGGCTGGTCATCCTATATCGGGTTTGTGCCGTACAGCTGGGGCAACGTGGCGAACGAGGCGATACAGCGAAGTGTAAATCCCTCGCGCACGTGGCCGCATGACAAGAACGCGCCTATCCCGCGGCCTTATCGTTAGGCTCTATCCGCACTCAGCTTAGGTTTGATCCACTCTGAAGTTGGCGCATTTAACGGCGCACGGCGAAGAACCGCTTAAGCAGCGATGATGCAGCGCCCTCGCCAATGCCTCCATAGACTTCGGGAGCATGGTGACAGGTGGTTTGGCCAAAGAAACGTGGCCCATGCTCCAACGCCCCTCCTTTGGGATCGCTCGCACCGAAATAAAGCCGCCGTATCCGAGCAAAAGAAATAGCGCCTGCACACATGACGCAGGGCTCAAGCGTCACGTAGAGATCGCATCCGATCAGCCGCTCGCTGCCGAGTAGCGCCGCGGCAGAACGGAGGGCAAGAATCTCTGCATGCGCCGTGGGATCGCGTAGCTCTATGGTGCGATTCCCCTCTCGCGCCAGCACCACACCATTCGCACCAACAACAACCGCCCCGACAGGCACCTCGCCACGCTCCGCAGCAAGGCGTGCTTCGTCCAAGGCCGCATCCATGGGTGTCGATCTGGAGTGCTTGCCGGAGGCTCGATCTTCTGCAAGCTTCGCCGTCATGAAAGCCAAAGTGAACGAGCAGGCGTCCTCCGGTCAAGCGCCCCGGAACCGGGGACGCGCACACCCTGCCGCGCCGAAGCGAGACATGGAGCCCATGCGCATCGCCAAGGCCATCGCGCAGGCAGGTCTCTGCTCAAGACGTGACGCGGAAAAATGGATTGAAGACGGCCGTGTGTGCGTGAATGGTGTCATCCTGAAAACGCCCGCACACGTCGTGAGTAGCGGCGATACGATCCTTGTGGACGGGGAACTGCTCCCGACCGCTCAAGCACCGCGGCTTTGGCGCTACCACAAGCCAAAGGGGCTCGTGACAAGCCACAAGGACCCGCAGGGCCGCCCGACAGTTTTTGCCAACCTGCCAGACTCCTTGCCGCGAGTCGTCTCTGTTGGACGGCTTGACATCAATACGGAGGGTCTGTTGCTCCTCACGACGGACGGCGCCTTGGCGCGGCACCTGGAGCTCCCGAGTACGGGGTGGCTTCGCCGCTATCGCGTGCGTGCTCACATGGGAAGTCACAGCGCAATCACTCAACGGTCGCTTGACGCGCTCAAACGTGGCCTCAGCGTCGATGGCATTCGCTTTGGCCCCATCGAGGCAAAACTCGAGCGAACGCAAGGTCGCAACGTTTGGCTCACAATTAGTTTGCGTGAGGGCAAGAACCGCGAGGTGAAACGAATCGCCGCTAACCTTGGCCTGAGCGTGAACCGGCTGATCCGAACGTCGTTTGGCCCCTTTGCATTGGGAGACCTCAAAGTCGGGGCCGTAGATGAAATCAAACAAAAGGTGATTGCCGAACAACTCGGCGGCACGGTGTCTCGTACGCTGGGCGTGAGGAGCTGATGCGCGTAGTCGCCGGACGCTTCAAGGGCAAGTCGCTCGCTGCCCCCAAAGGCCTAAACACCCGTCCAACCACGGATCGTGTCCGCGAAGCTTTGTTCAACGTACTCACTCATGGCGAACCACAAATCGCCTTCGAGGACGTTCGCGCGCTTGACCTCTTCGCTGGCTCCGGCGCGTTGGGGCTGGAAGCGCTCTCGCGCGGCGCACGCTACTGCCTTTTCATCGACGAAAATGCTGCCGCACGCGCTACGATCCGCCGCAACGTGGAAGCATTGGGCCTTACAGGCACTACAAAGATTTGGAGACGCGACGCAACCCGATTGGGCCCTGTGGGAACGATGAAGCCTTTTGATCTCGTGTTCTGCGACCCACCGTATGGCAGGGAACTTGGCACGCGCGCCTTAAAGGCAGCGATCGAGGGTGGCTGGCTTGCCGAAAATGCAATCACGGTTTTGGAAGAACAGGCGGGAAAAGTCCTACATTGGCCTCAACGTCTGATAGAGATCGACCGGCGCCGCTATAGCGACACAGAAATCGCGATCGCTCGATACGAGCGTTGATGGAGAAATCGATGCAACTATGGGCACTCACATACTTCGCCTTGGTCCTGGCGGCTGCTGAGCCTCGAACCGAGACATTCCAGACGGGCGACTGGAAAGGGCGCGCCAATTTCAATAGCGAGGGAGCCTTCACCGATTGCACAGTCCTACTGGCCGATCCCGAAGGAACGACGATTGGCTTCGTCATGACTCATGGCGGCAACCTGGGGATGATCGTCGCTAACTCGGCACTGAACATGAAGCCCGGCACCAAAAAGCCGGTCATCATTCATATGGACGGGCTCGACTCATTCGCGGCGATGTCCGACGTCGTCGCAGAGACCGGCGTCCTTGTTCCACTTGAGATCGATGGCGCGCTAGTCCGCAATATTGAGCAGGACAAAGAGTTTCGCGTCACCGTGCGGGAGAAGGAACTCAACCTTCAGCTTTCGGATACGCGCGAAGCCCTCAAGACCCTGAAAACATGCGTCGAGACCCACCGTGGGAAGAAGCGCATCGAGCTTTAAAGTTCGCCTATCGGCGCTGGAACAGCTTTTCGATATCGGTGAGCTTCAGCTCCACATAGGTGGGACGTCCGTGGTTGCACTGACCTGAGAACGGCGTCTTTTCCATGTCGCGCAATAGAGCGTTCATCTCCTCAGGCGACAAGCGCCTGCCAGCCCGAACGCTGCCATGACAGGCCATGGTGGATAGAACGTGGTCAAGCCTATCCCGCAACGCCTGTGCGCCGCTTCCGTCCTCCGCGTCCATCAAGATCCCTGCGAGATCCGTGAGCAGGGTTCGGGTATCGAATGTGCCAAGCAAGGCAGGCACTTCGCGAACCGCAAGAGCCTGCGGGCCGAAGCTCTCAATGACGAGACCGAAGCTTTCTAGCTCGTCCCGTACGCCGAGCAAGCTGTCGACGGCCTCCGGGGCAAGTTCCACAATGTCTGGAATCAACAGCATCTGCCGCGCCACGCCGCCATTCTCAAAGCTGCTCTTCAAACGCTCGTAGACCAACCGTTCATGGGCGGCGTGTTGGTCGACAATGACGAGCGCATCGTCCGTCTGGGCGATGATAAACGTGTCCTGCACTTGGGCGCGTGCCGCGCCGAGCGGGTACGCGCGGCCTGGCTCGTCGAATGCCGCGCTCCGGCGCATGTCGGCCGAAGGAGACGAGACGCCCGCAAGAGGCGCTTGCGCCTGCTCGCTGAAGGCGGTGCCCCGCGAGGATGGATAGGACGGCACTACCGGCTGAACATAGGTCTGAGGCCTACTCTGATAGACCCGCAAACCCTCGTTCTCTGACGCTGGACTGCCCATAGCTGGGCGCATGCGCTGCAGGGCTTCCTGGGCCAGACTTCCCGTTGCCCGATGCCCTGCCTCTGATAGAGCCTCTCGTATCGCGCCAATCAGCAGGGATCGGATACCGTTGGAATCGCGAAATCTCAGCTCGGTCTTGGCGGGATGCACGTTGACGTCAACTTCCTCAGGCGGGAGCTCCAAGAAGAGCGCCACCATGGGATATCGTCCACGGGGCACAAGGTCCCCATAGGCCGCGCGAACCGTTCCGGCGATCAGACGATCGCGAACAGGACGTCCATTCACCACAAGATAGATACTTAGCCCATTCGGCCGGTGGAGAGTGGGCAGCCCCGCGTATCCCTCAACTGCGACATTGCCACGCGCCGCGGAAACAGGAAGCGCGTCATCCACAAACTCGGTACCGAGAATGCGCCCGAGACGCGACAAGGTATGATCGAGGAGCCCAGGCGGACATGCCTCCATACGCAAAGTAGTGCGCGCGCCATTCGACAGCGAGAAGGCGACCTCAGGATGGGCAAGAGCCAGACGCTTCACAGCATCGGCAATGGCTGCGGTTTCGGCGCGTTCGGACTTCATGAATTTGAGCCGCGCGGGCGTGGCGTAGAAGAGGTCGCGCACTTCTACATCTGTGCCGGCGGCTCGGGCGGCAGGCTTGAGCGGCGCACTTCTGCCGCCGTCCACTTCGATTGTGTAAGCCTCGCCCTCTCCTTGCTCGCGGCTGGTGATGCGAAGCCTCGCGACAGCGCCGATAGACGGCAAGGCCTCTCCCCGGAAGCCCAGCGTCAGAATATGGGATAGATCGTCGTCTTTGAGCTTCGACGTCGCGTGCCGCTCGATGGCAAGCGCCAAGTCGCCCTGGCCCATGCCGCTGCCATCGTCGGCGACCCGGATAAGCTGGAGGCCCCCACCGTTCACCGTTACATCGATGCTGGACGCACCAGCATCGATCGCGTTCTCCACCAATTCCTTGACGACGCTCGCGGGCCGCTCGACCACCTCGCCCGCAGCAATGCGATTAATGAGGTTCGGCGGCAGCTGACGAATGGCCATGTGTTGACCCAGATGTCTCGACCCAAAGGCCCGGCCTCGATCCGCCCGGGGGGAAAGCTCCACCGGGCGCGAGCCGTAGCTTAGCCGATTCGTGTGCTGGGGAGCCTAGCCCGGCGCGCCCTCTGGCACGGGTTCTTCAACAGGCTGACCGACGATTGTTGTGATCAGCTGGTCCGGTGCGAGAAGCCGAGCAGCAACGCGCTTGATATCCTCTAGGGTCACGGCCTCGATTAGCCCGTTGCGCTTCGCAACATAGTCGATGCCGAGATTCTCGATCTGGATCCATAGGAGCTGGTTGGCGATGCTGCTAGACGATTCAAACCGCAATGCATAGGCCCCGGTCAGATAGGACTGCGCATCGTTTAACTGGGCCTCTGTGAGGCCGTTCTCAGCCACATCCTCCAGCTCAGCCCGGATTACATCCAAGGACTGCCCCACCGCTTCGTTCTTCGTCGCGACGTTGCCAACGAACACCGACCCGTGGCGGTACGGGAAAAGGTGAGAGTTCACCGAATAGGCGAGACCCCGTTTTTCCCGGACTTCTTCCATGAGACGTGACGAAAAACCACCGCCGCCGATGATGTAGTTCAGGATGTATGCCGCGATAAAGTCGTCGTCGTGCCGTGGTATACCGCGAAAACCGAACTGCGCAACGGACTGCGGAACCTCCATTTGGATGACCTCGCGCGTGGGGCCGAGAGGCGGCTGGGCATCTTCTATGTCGCGCAAATCAGACTGCTGAGGGAGACCGCCAAACAGCGCGTCTAGCGCTTCGCCGAGCTCCTCTGGCGTGATGTCTCCAACGGCCGACACAATAAGTTTATCCCGCGCAAAGACACGGCGAACATAGTCGCGCAAGTCGTCCGTGGACATTGCACCAACCGAAGAGCGTGTGCCCTTAACGGGGCGGCCATATGGATGGTCGCGGAACGCAATACGGTCCCAGGCCAAGGAGGCAACCGTGGATGGATCATTTTCGTCGTATTTCAGGCCGGCCAAGATCTGCGCTCTTACGCGCGCCATTGCGCCTTCGTCGAAGCGCGGCTCTGTCATCGCGAGACGAGCAAGTTCAAACACCTCGTCCTTGTTCTCGGTGAGGGTCTGAAGAGAGCCGAGCATCACGTCGCGACTGGCATCGAAGTCCAGGCGCATGGCAAGCGACTGCGCACGCTCCTGGAATGCGGTGGCGTCGAGATCACCTGCGCCCTCGTCGAGCATGGAGGTCACAAAGTACGCTTGTCCCTCCTTGTCCGGAGCATCCTGAGCCGCGCCGCCGATAAACGCGAAACGGATCGCGATCAATGGATTCGCATGACTTTCCACGAGCCAGGCCTTGATGCCGCCCGGACTCGTGACTTCTTGGATGTTCATCATCTTTCCTTGAGAGGTCTCTTCGGCCGCCGGCACGGTCGGGTCTTGCAACGCCTTTTGTGCCATGGCCGAGGGTGAAAGCGCACCTTGAGCCGCTAGAGCTAAGGTCAAGCACACCCCCAAAAGCGATTTGCGGATCGTTATCGGCACCTTACGACTTATCATTACTGGCTGCAGGTAGGGGTTTTTCTTCAATGCGGCTGCTTTGCTCTTGCGACGGCTTCAGAATACCGGTCACTGAGTTCTCATCTACAAGATACTCCCGCGCGACCTTGAGACAATCGTCGACCGTCACAGCCTTGATGCGGTTCGGCCAGTCCTCGATGTCCTCGATGGAGAGCCCCGTGCTCAAGCGCCAGCCATACTGTCTCGCCATGCGCGAAATTGAGTCCGATGAATAAACGTACTCGGCCAATAGTCCGGCGCGCGCCCGGTCCAACTCCTCTTGGGTCACACCATTTTTCCGTATGTCTTCGATGACCTGTTCGATTGCAGCTTCCATCTGCTCAGGCGTGTCGTCCTCTCCAGCAATCGCGTAAAAGCCAATGCGCCCGGAATCTAATCCAGTGTCCGAGTACCAACCACCGGCGGAAGCAGCAGCTTTCTCTTTAACGACCAAGCTCTGGTAGACACGGCTCGTGCTTCCATGAGTCATGATCCGAGCGAGTAGGTCGAGCGCCTCGGCTTCGCCGGGCTTCGCCGAAGCATATCCTGGAGCGATATAGTAACGCTGCAACGTGGTGCGTCCCGCCCGTGGGTCCTCAAGCGTAACCGTTACCGACGACTCATGGTCGGGCTCAGTGGGGCGCTCGCGCACGATCGACTTGTCGCCGCGCGGTATTTTTCCAAAGGTCTCTTTGGCGAGAGCAAAAACCTCATCCGGCTCCACATCACCAGCAACCACCAAAATGGCATTATGCGGTGCATAAAACCGGTCGTAGAAGGCGAGCGCGTCCTCTCGATCGAGTTGCCGAATTTCGTGCTCCCAGCCGATGACCGGAATGCCGTAGGGATGGTTCCGGTACAGGGCAGCCATCATCTGCTCCTGGAGTAGACTGCTCGGATCGTTGTCGACCCGCGAGCGGCGCTCCTCGAGAATCACGTCGCGTTCGGTGTTCACATCGTTCTGACTCAGACGCAGATTGGCCATGCGATCCGCCTCCATCTCCATCACCGAGGCGAGCCGATCGCTGGCTACGCGTTGGTGATAGGCGGTCACGTCTTGGCTCGTGAACGCATTATCGTCCCCCCCTTTGCGGGCCACGATCTTTGAGAATTCACCCGCAGGGATCTTTTCGGTCCCTTTGAACATGAGATGTTCGAGGAAGTGCGCGATGCCGGAGACACCAGGCGGCTCGTCGGCTGCGCCGACTTTGTACCAGACCATTTGCGTGACGACGGGGGCGCGGTGGTCCGGAATGACAACGACGTCTAGCCCATTTTCGAGTGTGTATTCGAAGGCCTTCTTGGCAGCCGTGTGAGATGAAGGAGCCGGCGGAGAAGTCTTTTCCGCCTGAGCAGCAACGGTGGCAACTGGCATTGATAGGCTCACCAGGGTTACGACCAGACCGGCCCTCAAGCGGGACGCGTCGATCCATTGTTCAAACATTTATCGCACCTTTGAAGGAAGGCTTGATCAGATGACGCATAAGTGCCATCGCGCTCGCGACGCCGTCTGAGCATCACCCTACTATGTCGGTCTTATGACGTGTCGATTCAACCAAGTCTAATCGCCAATTCGCAGCGGCTAAACTTACAGATTTGCAAGGTTTCTTAGGCCCGAGCGGACTTTGTGGGCCGAACCGATCGATAGGCGCGAAGAATAAGGTGCGGGCTAGTAGAGCGCCCGATTGTTGTTGGACTCCGTCTTGTAGCTGTTCGGCACCGCGGGCTGGAACGCTTCTGTATTCTGATTTGGAAGCGGCGCCTGTGATTGATGCGGCGTGATGCCCCGCTGTGTCGTCACGACGGACGTACCCGGTATGGCATCCGACGCATCGGGTTCCGGCACGTCGGGGACGGGTTCCTCTACCGTCTTCTTCTTTCCGCCACTGAAAAGCTTGTCGAGCAACGTTTCCTTGCCTGCGTACGCGTTCAGCGGATCAGCCTTTGCTTCCACCTCGGCAGCTGCGGCCTTTTGCTGTTCGACCTCACGCACTCGAACCTTTTCCGGGTCGTCCGGCCAATCCTGCCGGCTCGCTGCCACGGACCGGCTTTCCGTCGGAGCGGGAAGCCTTTGCGTATTCGGGGGGACCATCAATGGCGCCCGCGTGTTCATGGTGGGGTCGGGCTTCTGGCCACCGACTGTGCCGGAAAGCCCCGCATAGTCGAAGACCTTGCCTTCGAGCTCGACGCCGCCACAACCGCCAAGAAGCACCGCGCACGCAACAGCTGCCGCGATGTTTCCAAGCCCGCGTCTGGCGTTTGTGGCTATGATGTGCCCCACAAGCTCCCCTCGAATCCGGCAAAACCCGGATTTGCTTACATTTTAGAGGGGTTTCCGGCCTTTTTGTGACCCCCGAACAGCGATTCATACAGGAGTCCGATCACCCCGACAACGATGGCAACGTCCGCAACGTTAAATACGTAGTCGAACATGTATTTGATTGGCCAAATGTCGATCCAGCGGATGTCGATATAGAAAAAGTCCGCAACCCTTCCGTACGAAGCCCGGTCAATTGCATTCCCGATAGCACCGCCAAGGATAAGGCCGAGAGACAGCGCTGTCAGGGTCGATGTCCCACGCGCCAGCCAGATGACAAGCGCCACTGAGACAACCAAAGAAAATAACAGAAGTCCGATACGACCCATGGTCGTATCTTGGGGCATCAGCCCAAGGCTCACGCCGGGGTTCCACACCATGTGAAGCTGAAAATAGGGGAACGGTTCGACGGGACCATTTTTGGTGCGCCCCGCAATGTCATACACATGCAACAGCCAGAGTTTGGAACCCTGGTCTGCCAAAATGACCAAGGCAGCGACCACAAATCCGAACGGCGAGTAAGTCCCCCACAGCCAGTGACGAACCATGGCGCTAACCCGCCTTCCGAAGGACTTGGTCGAACTGACGCACGGCTTCTGCATCCCTCGGCGACAGTGTCGGGAATTCTGGATCCGTCCCCACTTCAGGAAGGATCTTCCAGGAACGTGCACATTTCGTGCCTTCAGCGCGCGTAAAAACCACGGCTACGCCCGGCACGTCCTCAAGGCGGAAAGCATCTGCAGGCCCCTCGCCCGCTATCAGACTTGCCGCACTCGTGATTGCAATCTCTGCCAGATCGAGCTCGTCGACTGCGCTCATTAGCTCGTCGTCCGAAACATGGATTTTTGGTGCGGCCTCCAAGCTTGATCCGATACGGCCTTCTCGTCTCTCGACCTCCAGCGCGCCGGTGACAACGCGCCGGACTTGACGAACCTTGTTCCACTTTGCGCCAAGCGCCTGGTTGTCCCAGTCGTCCGGCACATTGGGAAAGTCACGCAGATGCACAGACCCCGAGTCGTTTGGAAAACGCGTCATCCATGCCTCGTCCATCGTAAAGCACAGCATGGGCGCAAACCAAGCAGTCAGCGCGGAGAAGAGCCGATCGAGGACGGTCAGCGATGCACGCCGTTGCAGGCTGTTGATCGGATCACAGTAGAGCGCGTCTTTACGTATATCGAAGTAGAACGCCGAGAGATCGTTGACGCAGAAATTCAAAAGCGCGTGGAAGACCCTCTTGAAATCGTACGCGATGTAGCCCTCACGCACCAAGACGTCGAGTTCGGCGATGCGAGAGAGCAAGTAGCGTTCAAGCTCCGGCATCTCCTTATACGCAACCGTGGAGTCCTCGCGATAGTGGGCCAGATTGCCCAAAAGGAATCGCAAAGTGTTCCGTATACGGCGGTATGAGTCGACATTCGCTTTGATGATGTCGGGCCCGATACGCAAGTCGTCGGCGTAGTCGGAACTCATGGCCCACAGCCGAAGGATTTCCGCACCGGACTGGCGAATCACGTCTTGGGGCGAAACCACGTTCCCAAGCGACTTGGACATCTTCCGCCCGTCTTCATCGTTGACGAAACCATGGGTAAGAACCTCGTCAAATGGCGCCCGACCGCGCGTGCCGCACGCTTCCAGCAGCGACGACTGGAACCAACCGCGATGCTGGTCGGACCCTTCAAGATAGAGCGAGGCGGGCCATTTCAGATCCGGGCGCTGCTCGAGCACGAACGCGTGGGTCGATCCAGAGTCGAACCAAACGTCCAAAATATCTCCGACTTTGTCCCAGGCTTCTGGGTCATCAACGAGTCCTTCTAGGAAGCGCTCCTTCGCACCCTCGACGAACCACGCGTCGGCACCCTCGGACTCGAAAGCGGTCGCGATCCGATCGATAAGCTCGCCCGATGCATTGAAGTCTCGGCGTGGGATTACCTCGCCGGTCTCCTTGTGCACGAAGACGGTAATGGGCACGCCCCACGCGCGCTGGCGCGAGACCACCCAGTCGGGCCGCGTTTCCACCATACCCTTGATCCGCTTCTCACCCTGCGGCGGGACGAAACGCGTCTTCTCAATGGCGTCCATCGCGCGCGACCGCAACGTGCCACCCAAGTCAAATCCCTCGTCCACGGCAATGAACCATTGGGGCGTCGCACGGTAGATGATGGGCTTTTTGGACCGCCAGGAATGCGGGTAGTCGTGGCGATAGCGGGCGCGAGCCACCAACGCTTTGGCCTCTACAAGCGCACGGATGACCGTCTCATTGGCGTCGCCGAATTTGCCCTTGTCGTTGACGACGCGCTTACCCTCGAAGCGAGGTGCATCGCTCGTGAAGAAACCGGCCTCGTCGACAGTAAACGGAATTGTTTTATCGATGCCGCGATCTCGGAGAAGCCCTTCGCTTTCGACCCAAATATTGTAGTCGTCCGCGCCATGGCCCGGCGCTGTGTGCACAAAGCCGGTGCCGGCATCCTCCGTGACATGATCGCCTGCGAGCAGAGGTACTTTGAACAGGTAGGTGTCTTCATCTCGCAACGGGTGCGCGCACTCGACCTCAATCAAGACATCCGGCGTGACATCTTGCAGCCTCGTCCATTCCTCGATGCGCGCGGCGCCCTTGATCGTTTCTGCCAACGCGTCGGCCAGGATCAGCTTCTCACCGACCTTGGCCCAATTGTCCTCGGGCGCTTCAGTAACCTCATAGAGGCCGTGAGCGATGGACGGCGAAAAGGAAATGGCGCGGTTGCCCGGAATCGTCCACGGCGTCGTGGTCCAGATCACGACCGACGCCTCACCCAAGGGACCAGCAATCGAACTGCCTTTGGGCCCAGACATGACCGGGAACTTCACGTAGATCGCCGGGCTCTCGATCTCCTGATACTCGACCTCGGCCTCCGCGAGGGCCGTCCGCTCCACCACGGACCACATCACAGGTTTCGAGCCGCGATACAGTAGCCCATTCATGGCGAACTTCATCAGCTCGCGCGCAATGGTGGACTCCGCCCCATAGTTCATTGTGGTGTACGGATCGTCCCAATCGCCTTCGATGCCGAGACGTTTGAACTCATCTCGCTGAACGTCCAGCCAGTGCGCTGCGTATGCGCGGCACTCGCGGCGAAACGCGACAATGGCTTCGGAGTCGCTGAAGTCTGGTTTGGCCTTGCCCTTTGAACGGTACTTCTCTTCTTCGACCTTCCACTCGATAGGAAGGCCGTGACAGTCCCAGCCGGGCACGTAGTTGGCATCCTTGCCCATCATGGACTGGGACCGACAGATCACGTCTTTCAGAATCTTGTTGAGCGCGTGGCCGATGTGAAGATGGCCGTTCGCGTAAGGCGGTCCATCATGCAGGACAAACATCTCCTGACCCCGGCCTTTCTCGCGCAGCCGCTCATAGAGTCCCATCTCGGCCCAACGTTGCAGCAACTCTGGCTCACGCTTAGGCAATCCCGCCTTCATCGGAAAATCAGTCTTGGGAAGAAATAGCGTTTCGCTCCAATCCCGATCCGTCTGCGGCGAACCCGACGCATGGGGCGCGGGGCTGGCGGCGCTCTTACCGCTTTTCGACTTGGTCACCATAATTCCTAATTCCGCCAGAGTTGGATCGCGCAGGCGCGATTCGATGTGCGAGGCGTTCTAGCAACGGGGCTAGAGACAATCCAGTGTCCGCGTGGCCAGAGCGGCGCCAAGGGGGAACTGCCGCATGGGATCGTGCGCCTCCACGCTTGCCAAGACTGTGCGCGCGGCCTCACAGTCTTTTGCCATCTGTGCCGCAAGAGCCTCGCCGGAGGGAAAGACCTCATCCGGACGGATGAAATCGATGAATTCCACCTCGATGGTCTGATCGTAGAGATCGCCCGAGAAGTCGAACAAAAATGCCTCTAGTGCCGGTTCGCCTACGCCGAATGTGGGCCGAGGGCCGACATAGCCCGCAGCATCGTGCCGCCCTCCTGCGTGGTGCACGCGCATGGCATAGATCCCGTGACAGACATCTTGGCCTGGCAGAAGCTTGAAATTCACTGTTGGGAAGCCAAGCCCATGGCCTCGCCCTGCGCCATGCGCGACCGAACCACGCGCGCGCCACCAGTAGCCCAGCTGTTCGGCGGCTTCCCGGACGCGCCCTTTGGACAGATGGTCACGGATAGCGCTGGATGAGAAAACCGTCGCATCCCCAAGCTGAACAGGCTCGACCACGTCGACGCCATAGCCGGCCGCCTCGCCCGAGGCCGCAAGCTGCGTGACCGTGCCCGTCCTTCCTTTGCCGTAAACGAAGTCATACCCGACCACCACATGACGGGCTCCGAATGCCTTACCCAGAACACCCTCTGCGAAGTCATCGGCCGAGAGATCCGCGAGCGCTCGATCGAATGGCAGGGCGAAAACAACGTCGAGGTCGAGAGCCTCGAGCAATTCCAACTTCACTGGCAACGGTGTTAGCCGGAAGAACGGCCGGCTCGGAGCGAAAAACTCCCACGGATGCGGCTCGAAAACCACTGCCCCTGCCTTTCGGCCCTCAGCAGCGGCGATCGCTTTGGCAACGCCGAGCACGGCCTGGTGGCCGCGATGAACCCCGTCGAAATTTCCGATGGCTAGGACCGCGCCTTGCACGTCAGGCGGTGTTTCCCGCCAGGAGCGTACGATGTCCATCGGAAACCCTTCTGCTTGCGGTAGCCTAGTCGCCAGTAGGCCTGCGCGAGACCATCATTAGCGCCTCGCCCACCAGGACGGGCTTCCCGTTAGCCGCACAGACACAATCGAAGGAGACGCGCCCCTTTTCCGTATCCACATTGGTCACGGTGCAGGTGGCGACGAGTTCATCACCAATGAAGACGGGACCTTTGAATTTCATGGTCTGAGACATATACACACAACCGGGCCCTGGCAGCTTGGTGCCAAGCACCGTCGAGAACAAAGAGCCGGTCAGGAAGCCGTGCGCGATGCGCTTCTTGAAGATCGTTCCGGCCGCAAACTCCTCGTTCAGGTGAACGGGATTGATGTCGCCAGAGAGCTCCGCAAACTTTGTAATGTCCTCGTTCGTCACGGTCTTGGAGACACTAGCCTCCATTCCGGGGGACAAATCTTCCAGATAATAGCCGTGATCGAGGCTCATTCGATGTACTCCCTGCGGTGTCGGTGTTCTTAAGAGGGGCGCAAAATAGCGAAGGCCTTGCCGCACCGCAATACGTCTCGACCGACAGACAGAATCCAAAGAAAGTTTATGAAAAACAGTAGCTTAATACATTCTTAATCGATAGTTCCTAGGCTTGATCCAGGCTGACGGAGGACGGCAATGGCCCTCGATTTCAATATGCCTGTGCTGGTCGTCGACGACTACAACATGATGCTCCGGATCATCCGCAACTGCCTCAGACAGCTCGGTTTCATCGACGTGGACGGCGCAAGCGACGGAGGCGAGGCGCTCGAAATGATGCGCGAACGGCATTACGGCCTCATCATCTCCGATTGGAATATGGAACCGATGACCGGCTACGATCTCTTGCGGGAGGTCCGCGCGGATGGCGATCTGTCTCGCACACCTTTCATCATGGTCACGGCAGACGGCACGTCCGAACACGAAGTCGCCGCGAAGCGCGCCGGCGTGGACGACTATCTCCTGAAGCCGTTCAACGCGGGCGCTTTGAAGTCGAAGATTGAATCCGCTTTCGACGCACGATCCTAGCCCCAAAGCGAACGGCCGCGCAGTTTAGCTCGATCAGCATGTTTGACCTACCACCGCAGCCCATGGGTTGCCGCGATCGGCGGGCTTGGCTCCTCCGCAAAGAGTGCCGCCAAGTGCTCGGAGTCTAGGAGCCCGACGCTTTCGTCGGGCGCATGGAGCTTGCTTGCCACGAAGACAGACGGCACGCCGAAAACGCCTGCGCCAATGATGTCGGTCTTGGCGCCGTCGCCAATTGCCAGAACGTCGGATTTCGTAATCGTTTCGCCGCGGGCCGCAGCTATTTGAGAAGCGGTCTCGAAGGCCAATTCATAGACCGGCAAATGCGGCTTGCCCGCATAGATGACGTCCCCACCCAGGCTCTCATAGGCTGCGGCAAGAGCGCCCGCGCAGTAGATGAGACGATGGCCGCTTTCGACTTTGTGGTCCGGGTTGGCGCAGATCATCGGCAGGTTGCGCGCAGCAAGGCTCGACAGCAGGTCCACATAGTCCTCCGGCGTCTCGACCTGGTCGTCAAACAGACCGGAGCACACGATCAGCTCCGCCTCCTCCGGGCTCGTCAACGACACCGCCGCCTGATCGAAGATCGGCAAATCACGGGCCGGACCGAGATGGAAGACGCGTGCGTCCTTGTGCTTACCCAGCTCGTGACGCGTCAGGTCGCCCGATGACACGGTGGCGTCATAAGCGTCGTCCGGAACGCCGATAAGGCGCAGCTGGTCCTGCAGAGCCGGACTCGGCCGCGGCGAATTGGAGAGCAGCACGACCACGCCGCCGCTATCCCGAAAAGCCCGGGTCGCAACGGAAGCATCTGTGAAGGCATCGCGCCCATTGTGCATGACACCCCAGATATCGACGAACCAGGCCCGGCGGCTGCCGCCAATTTCGCGAATGGAGTCGATCACGGGAATCTTTAGAGAAGCGTCCATAGCGCTCGGTTAGAGGCTTGGCGCCTGCGGGTCAAGGATTGCGGATGCGGCCTGTCGAAGCGCTCCAACCATTGACGCGCCAGTGCTATGCTTGCCCTGAGGAAACAACCAACCACCGCAAGGAGAGTCAGATGTTCCGTTTTAATCGGACCGTGTTGATTGCAGGATTTGTCGCCACAGGGGGGCTTGGTGTTTTCGCGCTCTCCGGCAGCTCGGCCCTGGCCTTCGGGCCGCAGCCCGCTGTGTCCGGTCTGTCACTGGTTGTGCCGATCATGGATGAGGAAGACAGCGCTATCGAGAAGGACCTGGAGCCTGACGAGGTCCCGAAGACCAAATCTGGAGGGGAGATGATCCCGGTGCCAGATCGCGCAATTACCGATGGCGACGACGTGGAAGACGAAGAATTGAAGCGCGACCTGGAGACAGGTGAATAAGCGGGTCGCAGTAGTGCCGTCGCATCTCCGTCGCACCGGAATGCCGACGCGCTCTAGATGCTAGCTCGCGCCAGCATTCGAGAGCTCGCGAGAGAGCGCTGCGTTCATGGGCGCTGGTTCAGCGAACAGATGGCCTTGGGCGAGCGCTATGCCCTGGTCGACGAGGGTCGCAACGTCGCCCTCATTCTCGACCTTCTCGATAATCAGTTGGACGCCCGCGGAATCGAGGCGCCGCTTGAGCTCGGCGGCTTTGCGTCCAGGTCCTTCCAAGAATTCGGCCGCGCTGATTTTTACGAACCGGAAATTACGATCGGCCAACCCGTCCAAGCCTGCCTCCAGATCGACGACGTTGTCGAGGCAGAAACCGAAGCCCAGAGCGCTCAATGGATCGAGACAGCTAAGTTCCTTTTCGCTCAGCCCTTGCATCTCGGCCTGGTTGATCTCGAAAACCAAGCGTTCGCTTAAACCGGCGTTCTCTTCCATGAATTCGACCAGTTCAGGGAAATAGTCGACATCCAACAGCGAGTGCATGGAGATATTGGCGAAGACGCGTTCGATCGGCGCGTCGGGGCCAAGACGCCGCAAAACCTGAACAGCACGGACGACCAGCACGTTGTCGATTAGCGGCATCAGCGCCGAACGCTTCGCCACCGGCATGTAATCGCCAGGCATAACGATCTCGCCGTCGGTTTTGCGGATGCGTGTCAGGCCTTCGAAGAAGCGAACCTTGCGCCCAGGCAGTGTCAGCGTGGGCTGCAAATAGAGGTCTACCCTGCCCTGCTCGATACCATGTCGAATGATCTCAAGCATCGCGTCATCATCATCCTCATCCGCGAAGTCATACTCTGTCGCATCAGAGTCTTCTTCCGGTTGAGGCTCTGGCTCAGGCGCAGATTCTGGTTCAGATGCAGACTCCGGCTCAGGTGCTAGCTCCAACCCTGCCTCGGCCTGCACACCAGCAAGCGCCGCAGCCAGCGAGCCCTCCTTAAGGCTGGTTTCAGCACCCGGATCGTTGATGGCTTCGGAATCAGGTTTGTCTACACCGTCGCCCTCGTCGAGCTCGGCGCTGATTTCGGCATCGGCGGCTTCCATGACATCGACGAGTTCTTCTGCCTCGGCGGTCTCGATTTCGGCGGCCTCGTCCTGCTCGGGCTGTGATGGCTCTTGCGACGTGGGCTCGACCACGCTTTCCGCGGCGTTTTCAGAAACTTCAGCAACGACTTCGCGTTCAACGACCAACTCCGCTTCCGGCTCCGCAATAACCTCTGCTTCAGGCTCGGCGATGAGCTCCGGTTCCAGCTCGGCGATCTGTTCGGGCTCGGCCTCAGGTTCGATCACGAGCTCAGGTTCTTCCACGGGCGCTGGCTCGAAAAGGGTGGGAGACGCCGGCTCGAGTTCCGGCTCCCTATCTGCAGCAGTCATTGCCGCCATTGCGGGCGCCGCGACAGCAGCGGCTGCCGGTGCACGACCGACCGTCTGGGCGATAAGATTTTCCAAGGCGCCCAGGTCGTTGATGATTTTTTGGCGCTGCGCACGGCTCTCATTCGTCACTTCCGCACGAACCGTCTCAATCCGATCGTAAACCTGCTGGAGATCCGCGGAGCCCGCGCCGCTCGCCACGTGCTTATCGAGCTTTTCGACTTTATCGTTCAGCGCATTGACCCGGGTCATCCCGTCTTCAACGCGATCGAGACGCTGGAGGTCGATGTCGATCACCTCTAGCGCCTGCTCCAGATCATCAAGGCGGTCACTACTAACGGCCCCGCCGCCACGTCCACCGCGCAGAAACGTCGTCGCCATCACCAAGAACAAGGCGGTGGCGCCGATAAGAACCGGCAGCAGCGGCAATCCGGCCTGCATGGTCAGGCCGGCGCCAAAGGCAGCCGCCGTCACGGCCATTGCCACGAGAACGATCACATTGAGCATTGCGGGCCCTCCTCAAGCGGCACGGGATGCCGTCAAAACCCGCTCAACCGGACAAGATTCCAACGAAGAGATGGCCTCGGCGTTCCGGTCGGTCCTGGCTTCTCATGCGCCCCCAACTAAAAAAGCATGAGTGAGAGGCTATTGCAAAGCAACATCAAATTGGCTGCTGCGCCCCTAGGAGACTCGCCCGCATTGTGCAAATGCGGAACGCGCGCGGCAGCGGCACAAAGGCTGTCCCGCGTCACAGGTCGCTATAAGGATCACATTGCAACCGGTCGGCAGAGCCCCTATCTGGTCGGCTAGCGGCTGACGCCAGGAGGGGCGTAAGTCTTGTGCAAATCCTTGCGCACAACAGACTTTGCGTGCCTTGACGCGTGACAGAGGCCTGCGTACAAGCGGAACCGCTGGCACTCGGGAGGCCTGAGTGCTAATTCGCACATTTCCAGAGGATAGGAGCGTATAGTCATGAAATTCCGTCCCTTGCATGACCGCGTGGTGGTCAAGCGGCTTGAGGAAGAGCAAAAGACCAAAGGCGGGATCATCATTCCGGATACGGCGGCAGAGAAGCCGCAGACCGGCAAAGTCGTCGCAGCAGGCCCCGGCGCCATCGGTGACGATGGCAAAGTGCACCCCCTTGACGTCAAGAAGGGCGACAAAGTGCTGTTCGGCAAGTGGTCGGGAACCGAAGTCAAGATCGATGGCGATGACCTTCTCATCATGAAGGAGTCGGACATCATGGGCGTTCTTAGCTAACCCAAGACCCAATCAAATTAGTTGGTCCACTTGCGGAAACGCCGATGAGTCGGCGCCGCGGAGGATTGATCCAGAACGGAGAGTAGTTCAATGGCAGCAAAAGACGTTGTATTTGCCGCCGAGGCCCGTGAGCGCATGCTCAAGGGTGTCGATGTGCTTGCTGACGCTGTGAAGGTGACGCTGGGCCCCAAGGGCCGCAACGTTATCCTGGACAAGTCGTTCGGCGCCCCACGCACCACCAAAGACGGTGTCACCGTGGCCAAGGAGATCGAGCTCGAGGACAAGTTCGAGAACATGGGCGCGCAGATGCTTAAGGAAGTCGCGTCCAAAACAAACGAGACGGCTGGTGACGGCACGACAACGGCGACCGTTCTTGCCCAGGCGATCGTGCGTGAAGGCTTGAAGGCGGTAGCCGCGGGGATGAACCCAATGGATCTCAAGCGCGGAATCGACAAGGCCGTCGCCGAGGTCGTCGGCACCATCCAGAAGAAGTCGCAAGAAGTCTCGGGCTCCTCGGAAATCGCGCAGGTCGGCACCATCTCTGCCAATGGCGAGAAAGCCATTGGCGACATGATCGCCCAGGCGATGAAGAGAGTTGGGAATGAGGGTGTCATCACCGTCGAGGAAGCCAAGAGCTTGGACTCCGAGCTCGAGGTTGTCGAAGGCATGCAGTTCGATCGTGGCTACATCTCGCCCTACTTCGTCACAAATGCCGAGAAGATGACGACGGAACTCGAGAACCCATACATTCTCATTTACGAAAAGAAGCTATCGGGGTTACAGGCCATGCTGCCGCTGCTTGAGTCGGTTGTGCAGTCGGGCCGTCCGCTTCTCATCATCGCCGAAGACGTCGAAGGTGAAGCGCTCGCCACACTGGTGGTCAACAAGCTGCGCGGTGGTCTGAAGGTCGCGGCTGTAAAGGCGCCAGGCTTCGGCGATCGCCGGAAGGCGATGTTGCAGGACATCGCCATCCTGACCGGTGGTGAAATGATTTCCGAGGATTTGGGGATCAAGCTTGAAAACGTCACAGTCGACATGCTGGGCAAGGCCAAGCGCGTCAGCATCACCAAGGACGATACGACTATTGTTCGTGGCGGCGGCAAGAAGGACGCTATCGAGGCACGCGTGTCTCAAATCCGTCAACAGATCGAAGACACCACGTCGGACTACGACCGTGAAAAGCTGCAAGAGCGTCTCGCTAAGCTGGCAGGCGGTGTTGCGGTGATCAAGGTCGGCGGCGCCACCGAGATTGAAGTGAAGGAAAAGAAGGACCGCGTTGACGATGCGCTGAACGCAACCCGCGCAGCCGTCGAGGAAGGCATTGTGCCCGGCGGCGGCGTCGCTCTGCTTCATGCGTCAAAGTCGTTGAAGGCCAAAGGAGAGAACGACGATCAGGAAGCCGGCGTCAACATCGTTCGCCGCGCGCTCCAGGCACCAATTCGACAGATCGCCGAGAATGCGGGTGTCGAAGGCTCTATCGTTGTCGGGAAGGTTATCGAGCAGAAGTCGCCGACCTTCGGCTACGACGCCCAAAACGATACCTATGTCGATCTGATCGCCAAAGGCATCATTGACCCCGCCAAGGTCGTCCGCACCGCGCTGCAGGATGCGGCGTCCGTCGCGGGACTTCTCATCACGACGGAGGCCGGCGTTGCCGAGACACCGAAGAAGGATGAGCCCATGCCAATGCCTCCGGGCGGCATGGACGGCATGGGCATGATGTAGTCCACGCCATCGAGGTTAAGAAACGAAAGGGCCGTCCCGATGGGGCGGCCCTTTTTTCGTCTAAGCGAAGTTAGCGCGTAGCTCGACAACCACTATCAGCGGGCAGGTTCGACGACTCGCCCCACTCATTGGCCGGCACTTTTGGGAACGACTTTCCAAAGTCCTGCTTCACCATCTCGAACTTGAGTGGGACGTTAGAGTTCTTCGGAAAATCGATAATCCAAAAGTAGTCGTTATTGTCTGCGGGCCACTCGAGCGGCACGCCCGGTAGAATGTCGAGGCGAAACAGCTGTCGGAGTGTCACCGCGGCCTCCCGCTCGAATCTCGCCTCGTACTCGGGATCGGCGATGTGCCGGCGGTCCCAAACCATCACGATCGTCTTATCCCTGAGCGCGGGATTGTTGAGGATGTTGCCTGCGGCCTCGCGCGTACGGGCGTGCAATGCTTCCTCGAGCTTCTTCGGGTCGCTTTGTGGCAGCACTGAATAGTTAATGATCGGCTTGCGCCAGCTCCAAGAGGCGGGCGTTGCCGTGGCAACTGTCGTGGGCGTTACAGCAAAGAAATACGCAGGCGGCGCCTCTTCGGAAAAGAACGACTTCGCGGCTTTGTCTCCGAGGTAGTTGTAGCGCAGCCCCTGCGCTCGCTGACTCCCGACTTCGCAGAGCCGCCAGTCATCTGCCGCTTCGGCGCTTGTGAGGATCACGATACGCGCGGGCGCGGCCGCGGCTATAGCGGTTGTTGCGAAAACAATGACGCTGGCTGCAAGAATACGAAGCATCAGAAGACCCACCTTTCGTAGCGATGCAGAATGCTCACGACGCAGCCTGCTCGGCGACGCGCTTTAGATTGGCCATTTGGCGCCTGAGAATACTCATGGTCAGCGGCTTGAATAGAAAGCCGAGGACCTTCGCGAGCAGCGACTGCAAGGTAAGGTCGGCCGTGTAGTCGAGCTGTGTTCCTCGTTCAGTCGGAGCTAGCTTGTAGCGCACGTCGACGCCGAACCGGCCATCCGTTAAACGCACGCCGAGCAAACGCTCGGGATCATATGCCGTGATCAATCCGTCATATGTCTTCTCATGCCCGCCCTCCTTCAACGTCTGACGGAAGCGCGTGCCGACGGGATCTTCGCTGTTCCGACCGTCAGGGTAAGAGATATCGACCACTTCCGTCATCCAAAGCGGCAATTTGGTATCGTCGTACAGAAAAGACCAAGCGACGGGCACCGGCGCGGTGATCTGATTTTCGAACGTGATCTGCATGACCGACGAAGCGTAGCCGCCCCCTTGGCATGCTGCCAGGCACTCCAACGAAAACGTGATTAAGTCGACAGCGCCGCGAAGATCGCCGACCTGAGCTCATTGGCCCGGCCGTCCCAAATTGCACGCTTCGCCGCTAAGAGATGCGCCTGCGATTTCAGAATCAGACCGTCCTCAAGAACTTTCAGATTGTTTGCCTTCAACGTCGTGCCGGTGCTGGTGATGTCGACAATGAGCTCGGACGTACCGATCGTCGGCGTCGCCTCCGTCGCCCCAACGCTTTCGACAATACGGTACCCCGTGACGCCCTTCTGCGCGAAGAACCGCCGTGTGAGATTCATGTATTTGGTGGCGACACGCAGTCCCCGGCCGTGGCCACGGGCAAACTGCTCGGCCACATCCTCCAGGTCTGCCATTCGCGATACGTCGAGCCAGCATTGCGGCACAGCCACAATGACGTCGGCGTGGCCGAAGTTCAGAGGCGTGAGGAACTCGACATGACTCTCCACGTCGTGCACGCTTTCGCGCACAAGATCCTCGCCCGTAATGCCGAGATGCACGCGGCCTGAGCGCAGTTGGTGTACGATTTCCGCAGCGGATGTGTACTCCACCTCCACATCCGGCAATCCTTCGAGCTGGCCGCGATAGCCGCGCTCGTGTCCCTTCACGCGAAGCTGAAAACCGGCAGCCTTGAACAGGCTCGCGGCCTTCTCTTTGAGCCGTCCTTTTGAAGGGACTGCTATGACAAGCGATGGCGCGCTCATGACGGCGTCCTTCCCACGGCGGCCAATAGGCGCTCGGTGTGAATGGCAGCACCAACGGCCGGCACCGGGTGTGGCGCACCAAGTGCGCTCAACAAGTTGTCGTATCGACCCCCGCCAGCCACAGGCTCGGTTTGGTCCATGCCCGGCGCCTCGATCTGAAAGACCAGGCCGGAATAGTACTCAAGCTTGCGGCCGAACTCCGTTGTGAAGGTGGCATTGGACAAGTCGACGCCCTGCTGTTCCAGCAAATCGAAACGGCCGGCAACAGCATACAGAGCGGCATCGATATCGAGCCCGGCGCCGTGCGCGATCATGGCAACTTTGTCGACAGCTTCGCGCGGCGGCGCGTCCACGCCGAGATAGTACTCGATGACAGTTGCGACTTCTCTCGGCAGCGTATCTGCATAGAGATCGGCCGCCTTATCGCGCAGGCGGGCGGCGATCTCCCGAAGGCTCCTGTTACCCGAAATCGGGACCCCTTGTGCCTCAAGATAGGTGGAGACGATATCCTCCGCTTCCTTCTGGCTCTTGCCGGCAAGTTTCTCGCCGAGCGCCGACAGGATACGGTCAGGCTCAACGCGCTCGCCTTTCGCCAGCCGATCCACAAGCGAATGGAAACTCGGCGGGCGCCAGAAATAGTGCCGGAGCTTAAGCCGCCAGCGCTCTGGCAGATCCAACGCATCGATCAACGCATAGAAGAGAGCAATGTCTCCAAAGCAGACCTTGTATTCAGACAGACCCGCGCTTCGTACCGCTTCCACGGCGAGCAAGAGGACTTCAACATCGGCGGCAGCCTTCTCTCGCGCACCGAAACACTCGACACCCGCTTGGCGAAACTCCCGCGGGTGTACAGCACTAGGGCCGAGCGGCTGAAAGCGGAACGCGGGGCCATTGTAGCAATAACGGGCTTCCTCGTCCGCGCGTGGGTGGCGCTCCAGGTACAGACGCGAGACGGGCACTGTGAGGTCGGGGCGTAAGCACAGTTCTTCGCCTGCAAGATCGGTGAAGACATAAGAGCGGGCTCGGACCTGCTCGCCGATCTGATCTAGGAAAACGCTTGCGGGTTGTATGATTGCAGGGGCAACGAACTCGTACCCCGCCTCACCGAACAGCGCCACGAGATCGCGCGCCTGGCCCTCCAGGGCCTCGAATGCTTTGGCGGGCTCGGCGGTCATGACGTTACGCCTTGTATCGATCGAGGACTTTGCGCACGCCGGCGACGAGTTCGGCCTCCGGCACAGCAAACTGAGCCTCTGCCTGTTTCTTCAGGTACTCATCGCGATCTTCAATCGCCGTGAGTGTGGCGCCGAGCTTCAGATCCTTGATCTGAACTTCGTCGCGTTCCTTTTCGTCGCCACCTTGAAGGACAACGCAAGGGCCGCCGCGCTTGTCGGCGTACTTCATCTGCGCCTTCATACCAGACGACCCGAGATATAGTTCTGCACGAATGTCTGCATCACGAAGCGTCTGAACCATTCGCTGATAGTCGCTGAGGCGGTCTTTGTCGAAAACCAACACGACCACCGGCCCGGGAACGTCATCGCCCTTGTACTTGCCGAGAAGCTGAAGCCCGAAAAGAAGTCGCGACACGCCGACCGAGATGCCGGTCGCTGGCACACGCTCGCCCGTGAAACGCTCCACGAGGCCGTCATAACGACCGCCGCTCATGACCGAACCGAGCCGGATCTCCTGCCCACGTTCATCCTTGATGGTCGAGGTCAGCTCGGTCTCGAAAACAGGGCCCGTGTAATACTCAAGGCCTCGGACGATGGACGGATCGAAGCAAATGCGATCAGGACCGTAGCCTGCTAACCGGACCGGTCGCTCCACCTGCTCAATCATCTCATTCAGCGCGTCCTCATACGGGAGGTGCGCCAATCCGCCGTGTTCGTCAGGAACCCCGCCCGAGTTCATAGTGATCTGGTCGAGAATCGGTCCAAGCGACTTGAAGTCCGTGGACTTAAGGACCGCAACAATAGCATCAATCTGGTCGTCAGTTAAAAGCGCGCCTTTAGTGAAGTCACCACTTTCATCTTTTCGACCTGGTCCAAGCAGGTCTCGAACTCCGTCAATTCCCAACCGATCAAGCTTGTCCATCGCCCTGAATGCGATCAAGCGTTTAGAGGCATTCGCTTCTCCCTGAAGTCCGATTGCCTCCATTACCCCGTCGAGCACCTTGCGGCTGTTGACCTTCACCACATAGTCGCCACGCGGCACGCCAAGCGCTTCCATAGTATCGGCCGCGAGCATGCAAAGCTCGGCATCTGCGGCGAATGACGGCGCGCCGACTGTGTCCGCATCGAACTGCATGAACTGGCGAAAGCGGCCTGGCCCCGGCTTCTCGTTGCGCCAGACGAGGCCCGTCTGATAGCGGCGGAAGGGCTTTGGAAGCTGCTGAAAGTTCTCGGCAAAGTAGCGGGCTAGCGGCGCGGTCAAGTCATAGCGCAGCGATAGCCATTGATCGTCGTCGTCCTGAAACGAAAAGACGCCCGCGTTTGGGCGATCTTGGTCGGGCAGAAACTTCCCGAGCGCATCGGTGTACTCCATCGCCGGCGTCGACAATGGCTCAAATCCGTAGAGTTCGAACACGGATTTGATCGTCCCGAGCATCGCCTCGGTCGCGCGAATCTCTTGTGCCGCAGAGTCCTGGAGGCCTTTCGGCAAGCGCGCTTCGGGACGAGAGTCGCGGGGACGAGTGCTCTCTGAACCCTGCCCGGGCTTATCGGCTTTCTTACTCATGAGGGATGCGGCTGTTTCCAATGGCTCTAGCCGCCGCGTTCTAGCCCATCACCTGCCAGCCAGCAAGCAACCGCACCTTAATCGGCTAGGGCTTTTTCCTTGGCCGAGACCTTGGCCATCTCAACCAGCGCTTCGATGGGATGGGCGCTTCGGCGCAACTTAGACAATGCCGGCGGGCATGGGCCACCCGTCGCCCAATCGAGCATCTCCACGGTATGGACGATTGGGATGTCCGTCCCTGACTTGATTTGGGTCATGCAACCGATATTGCCCGTAACAATAACATCGGGCGCGATGGATTCGATGTTCTTGACTTTGCGGTCTCGAAGTTCCCCGGACAGCTCCGGCTCTACAATGTTGTAGGTTCCTGCAGAGCCGCAACATAGATGCCCCTCTGGAATCTCCGTCAGGGTATAGCCTGCTTGCTCCAGGAGCTGTCGCGGCAACTGATCGAGCTTCTGCCCGTGCCCCAAGGAGCAGGCAGAGTGATAAGCCACTTTCAGTCCCGTCCACATGACGGGCGGATTGAGCGAAATCTCGTTTAAGAACTCTGTCGCGTCGCGCGCCAGCCCCGCCACATATTCTGCGCGTTCTGCATACCCGTGGTCGCGCTCGAGTAGATTGCCATAGTCTTTGAGCATCGTGCCACAACCACTTGCCGTCGGGATGATGGCATCCAGGAGTCGCTCGCGCATTACCGCTGTCAGCGCATCGATATTCCGCCGTGCGAGGCTGCGTGCCTGCTCGTCACGGCCCAAATGGTGCGGGAGCGCGCCGCAACACCCCTCGTCCTTAACCACCATCACGTCCACGCCGTGCCGACGCAGAAGGCGAATCGCCGCCTTGTTGATCTGCGGGGCGAGCACCTCTTGAACGCAGCCCAACATGATGGCCACACGCTTGGGCTGGGGCGACTTTGGGTTATAGGCCGACCGTGGTCGGAGGATCTTAAGCTTCAGCGCATCGGGGGGGACTAGATCCAACGCCGCCGCGATACGTTTCATGCCGATCTTGCGGATCAGGTCGCGGAACGGTCGAGCAAACCACCCCAAGACCAGCATCGCCTTGAAGCGGCTTGGATAGGGCAAGACCCGGCTCAAGAAGGCGCGCATCGTGCTCTTATTTGGGCTGCGGTGACCGCGTTGTTCGATGCGGGTCCGCGCTAGATCGACGAGGTGCATATAGTTGACGCCACTTGGGCAAGCCGTCATGCAGCCGAGACACGACAGACAGCGGTCGATGTGGTGTACGGTCGTCGCTGGCACATCGCGCGATTCAAACATCTGCTTCATGAGATAAATGCGCCCGCGCGGACTGTCGCGCTCATCGCTTGTCAGGACATAAGTCGGGCAAGTCGCCGTACACAGCCCACAATGAACGCAGCGGCGCAGAATTTCGTCGGCGCGCGCAATCGTCGGGTCGTCAAGCTGAAGCGGATTGAAATTCGTTTGCATCGTGTATCGTTACATCTGCCGGTAAATGCGGCCCGGATTGAACAGCCCCATGGGATCGAAGGCATGCTTCAGTTTTGCCGCCAGGGCATCGTGCGGCCGCTCAAGAGGCTGAAACACATCCGTCCCGTCGCGAATTGTCTTGTCCGCTCTCATCAACGTGGCATGTCCACCAAACTCCGCAAGCTGACGACGGATATCGACTGCCGCGGCGTCAGTCAAAGATGGTGTTTCAATCCACATGAGACCGCCCGACCAATCATAGGCAACACGAACATCGATCTTGCGCGCGAGATTGCTCACAAGCGTCGCGGCTTTGCTGGGGGATGTTGAGACACGCCAAAGCGGGTATTTTGTGTCTTGAAACACTTTCAGAGACCGAATGTCTCTCCAAAAGGCCCGGCTGCGTTCGCTCTCAAGTTCGACTGACGGATCGTACGCCAGCAGAGCCTGGCGCAATCGGCTTGTCCGGTATCTCGCCGAGGCCGGAAAGCTTTCGACTCGTATAGCGGTTAAAGCGCTGCCATTCCCTGCAAGCTCGGTATCCGACAACCTTGCGGCCAGCGGTCCCTGGAGATGCACCGTCCCTGAAACCTCATAGGGCGTTCCCATGGCCAGGCAGAGGGCTTCGACGGCAGCGTAGTCTGCGAGCCCATAAAAGATAAGCGTCCGCGTATCTCTCTGTGCAGGTTGTACTTTCATGGCAATCTCGCACATCACGGCCAGCGTGCCCCAGGATCCCACGAGTGTGCGGGCCACGTCGTAGCCGGTGACGTTCTTCATGACTCGGCCGCCTGACTTTACGATTTCGCCGCGTCCGTTCACCGCCGTAAGGCCAAGAACGTGATCGCGTACCGCACCCTTCAGAATGCGGCGGCTGCCGGAAATGTTCGAAGCAACAAGGCCCCCAAAGGTGCCATCGCCTGGGCTGTAACCGAGCACCGGCGCGAGATCGACAGGCTCACACGCAAGCTCCTGGTCATTCTCTGCAAGAGCCGCCTCGATTTCGGTCAAGGGCGTGCCCGCCTTGGCTACAACGACAAGCTCAGTAGGCTCATAAAGGCTTATACCCTTCATATTCTCGGTGCTGACGATCGCGCCCGCCCGAACCACGTGACCTAGCTCGCGCTTGGTGCCTTTGCCCATAATCTCAAGCGGCGTCCGCGATTCCGCGGCTTGGATTACAAGCTGCGACAGCTCATCCTCCGTTTCCGGAGCATAGAACCCAAGGCGCATATGGGCGGTCACAGCCGACCCTCGCTTTCAACAGTCTGTATGTCGTCCGAGAGGTCATCCTCCGGAGGCAGGCCATCCGAAGCCGCGTCAAGACGAGTCAGCTCCAGACTCGGCTTCACAGCATCGCGCCCGAGAATTGGAAACACTTTACCCGGATTCAAAAGCCAGGCCGGGTCCAGTTCTTCCTTAATTCGAACCTGCTGGTCGATATCCTCGTCTGTATACTGTTCATACATCAACTCTCGCTTCTCGATGCCCACACCGTGTTCGCCTGTGAGGCATCCGCCGAGTTCGACACAAAGCTTCAAAATCTCAGCGCCACAAAGCTCAGCCCGCTCAAGCTGACCGGGGTCGTTGGCATCGTAAAGTATCAGGGGATGAAGATTGCCGTCTCCTGCGTGGAAGATATTGGCTACGTCGAAACGGTATTTACGACATATCAGGCTGACGCCATCCAGGGCCTCCGGCAACGCCGCCAGCGGAATGACTCCGTCCATACACATGTAGTCGGAGATTTGCCCGATCGCACCGAAGGCCGCCTTGCGGCCCTTCCATATCAGAGCGCTCTCTTCAGTGGACTGGCTCCGCTTCATGCTGGTCGGATTATGGTCCTGCGCAATATCCTCGATCTTCTCCAAGAGATACTCGATCTCATCTTCGGACCCCTCAACTTCGACAATCAGCGCCGCTTCGGCATCGAGAGGGTAGCCCGCAGGCACAAAGTGTTCACAAACATGGATTGCCGGCCTGTCCATGAATTCGATTGCCACCGGGAGGATGCCTGAGCCGATAATCGCGGCAACGCAGGAGGCGGCGTCCCTGGTGGAGTCGAAGCCTATCAGCACCGGTCGCGCGCCCTCCGGCGCTGCAAGCAGTCGGACAGTTGCCTCCGTCACGACACCCAGCTGTCCTTCGGAGCCCGTTATGAGGGGCAGAAAATCGTAGTTAGGTGCATCAAGATGGGACCCGCCGAATTCGACGATCTCACCATCAATCATAACCATGCGCACGGCGAGCAGGTTGTTGACCGTGACTCCGTATTTGAGGCAATGCGCTCCACCGGAATTCGTCGCGATGTTGCCGCCGACTGTGCAGGCGATCTGGCTGGACGGGTCGGGTGCATAGAAGAAGCCCTGGGCAGAGGCGGCCTGGGTAATCGCAAGATTGGTGACGCCAGCCTCTACGCGCGCGACCCGGTTGGCTGTGTCGATCTCCAGGACTTTGCTCATACGCGATAGGCAGAGAACGATGGAGTCTTCCAACGGCGTAGCGCCGCCGCACAACGAGGTACCCGCCCCGCGCGGCACAACTTTCACCTGGTTCTCATAGCAGAAGCGCAGGATTGCCGAGACTTCCTCCGTATTCGCAGGAAGAACCACCGCGAGCGGCAACCGGCGATAAGCAGAGAGCGCATCAGACTCAAAAGTACGCCGCCCTTCCAGATCGGCGATCATCAGCGCCTCGGGCGCCAATCTCTTGAGTTGTTTAACCACTTCGTTCCGCCGAGCCATGACGACGCGATCGGGATCTGGAAGGGTCACAGTGGACATGTCTGCACGCTCCGAACCGCCTAGGGGCAACAGAGATGATGGATGCTCATAACTCTTCGCATTTTCCGAGGCTGAAGAGCAAGCTGCGCTCGCAGTGTATCAAGGCATGGGCCCAAACAAAACGCGGCAGGGCCTGGAACCGTCCATGGCCAGTCGCTCAGGGCCCCACTGGCGTGGCGTCGCCAGGCGGCGGCGGGGGTGGTATCGCCTCCTCGGCCTTTCGGACCTTCGGATTGGCTGCGTTTTCGCCATCGACGCCGCCCGACCTAAACGCCTCTATGTCCTCAAGTACCTCCTTGAACAGGTAGTCTCGAACGCCCTCTTCCTCTGCCACCTGTTTCCAGCCCTCGCGCAAGGCTTCCTCAACGTCGTCGGGTAGGCTCAGGATTCTGACACTATCCTGATTGGCGAACGCCGTAAGCGCTGCCGCTTGGAGATTGGTGCTTGCCGACAATGTCTTCTGAAGCATTTCGCCGCAGGTCCGCTCGATAAGCGACTGGCGCTCTGGACCAAGAGAATCCCATCGATCCTTATTAATCAGGAATTCGAAGACCGTGGCGGGCTGTATCCAACCCGGCTGGTAGAGAATCTTCGCAGAATCCTGAAGGCTGTTAGCCCGATCCACGGCTGGCGTATAGGCCTCCGCAGCATCGATCTTCCCCTCTGAAAAAGCCTCTCCAATTTGGCTGCCTGGAAGCAAGACCGGGACGGCGCCCAGGCGCATCATCACACG
This sequence comes from Methyloceanibacter sp., assembly GCA_029287395.1. Taxonomy (GTDB): domain Bacteria; phylum Pseudomonadota; class Alphaproteobacteria; order Rhizobiales; family Methyloligellaceae; genus Methyloceanibacter. The sequence goes on from JARFRF010000010.1 coordinate 45,221, forward strand.
AGCTCCCAGCCCAAAAATACGTATGCGCAGGCCGTCCAGATCGTCAACGGAGGTGATTTCATCCACAAACCAGCCGCCAGCCTCGGCGCCGCCGAATGCGCACGGAATGACATGAACCTTGACCTTGGCTTGATCGTACATTTCTTGATAGAGAGCACGCCCATGGCCACGGTTGAACCAATCTCGGTACTCTTTGGCCGTAGGGCCGAACGGATAGCCACTGAACAAGCTGGCCGCAGGCAGCTTTGCTGCCCAGTACCCGGCCGTTGAGAACCCAGCGTCAACTTTGCCGTCTGAGACCTTGTCCAAGATCTCGAATGGAGCCGTGCCGTCACCGGGTTCCTTCAATTCCAGCTGTATGGCTCCGTCAGAACGCTCCCTCAGGAGCCGGGCCAGGTCGCGTGCAGGCGTTCCAAGGCCCGGGACATGCGTTCCATAGGCTACGGGCGTCTCAAGCGTGACCGTTTGGGCGGGCGCTGCGATCGTTTCGGCCAATAGAGCGAGCCATAGGCCACCTGCTACCAATGCTTGAAATGCAGCACACCTCATCGCGAATCGCCGCCGGCTAGGCCTCCTTACATAAGGAGCTTGGCCCCAAGATCGAAAGACCTCAACCCGTTGCTTCCGTTTAGATCGCGCTTCCGCTATGGTTCGTCCAATTTTCCGGCATGTATCATCTCGTTAGGCTAAGCTTTTGAGGGCCTGACGCAGGACGGGTTCAATGAACTTCGCCGTTTGGCTCATCGAACGCCCCCGCTGGTTCAAGCGGATTCTCCTAATCGCAAATGACTTCGTGATGCTCGGCATTGCGTTGTGGGCAGCCTATTCCTTGCGGCTTGGCCGCTTCTATGTCCCCGAAACCTGGCAGACCCTGCTGCTATTCCTCGCTGCGCCCGTTATCGGCGTCTTCGTTTTTTATTGGCGTGGCTTGTACAAACTTGTCACTCGGTTCATCGGCCCATCTGGCACCACGCAAATCTACGTCGCCGTTATAATCGCCGCGGTACTTTGGGCGCTCATCGTCTACTTGAGCGGCGTAAAGAATCACCCGCGTTCGGTCGTCGTGATTTACGCCTTGATCGCGGCAATACTAATCCGCCTTACCCGGCAATGGGCTGGTTCCACTCTGCTCAAGGCTGCGCCACAGTATCAGCCGATCCGAACCGACATCCAAAAGAACGTCATTATTTACGGAGCAGGCTCCGCTGGCATTCAGCTTCTCCGTGCGCTGAACGAAGTGGGCACCCATCGCACAGTCGCCTTTATCGACGCCAGCCCGTCGCTGGCCGGCCAGGTGGTGCATGGGGTCAAGGTCATCCGGCCCGAAAAAGTTGGCAAGGTGATAGCGGACGAAGATGTCGACGAGGTCCTACTTGCGGCACCGTCCGCTCTCCGCAGCGAGCGCCGTGTCGCACTTAGAATGCTCGAACAATATCCCGTCGAAGTAAAGACACTGCCTGCACTGGAGGAGATCGCATCCGGTCGTGTCGAGGTGAGCGATTTGCGGCCAATCGATGTGGAGGATCTCTTGGGCCGCGATCCAGTGACGCCGGATACGGCTCTCTTGGCGTCCCAAGTTCGCGACAAGTCGGTTCTCATCACCGGCGCAGGCGGCTCTATCGGCTCTGAACTCACCAGGCAACTCTTACAGCTGCGACCGAGGAAACTCGTGCTGTTCGATGTTTCGGAGCCGGCCCTGTACGATATATCGCTCGAAATTAGCGAGATGCAGCGACGCATGCAGGTCGGCTCTAGCAACACCGGCGAGCAGACTACGGTCGTTCAGGTTCTTGGCTCGGTGCTCGACCGCGACCTCGTGCGCCGGATTATCGACAAATACGATGTCGAGGTCATCTATCACGCTGCCGCTTACAAGCATGTGCCCATCGTCGAAATGAACCCTTCCGTCGGTTTGCGGAACAATGTGTTCGGCACACTCGTCGTCGCCGAGGCCGCCCGAGATGCGGGCGTGGAGCGGTTTGTACTGATCTCAAGCGACAAAGCCGTTCGGCCCACCAATGTCATGGGGGCTAGCAAGCGCTTGGCTGAGCTTATTCTGCAAGCTCTCGCCGAGGATCCGAGCAAGACGACGTTCACAATGGTACGCTTTGGCAATGTGCTTGACTCATCCGGCTCCGTCGTTCGGTTGTTCCGTAACCAGATCAAAGCGGGTGGACCGGTCACCGTCACCCATCCCGAGGTGATCCGATACTTCATGTCTATCCCCGAAGCCGCTCAGCTCGTTATCCAGGCTGGGGCCATGGCCGAAGGGGGAGAGGTTTTCGTGCTGGAGATGGGAACGCCGGTCAAGGTCGACGACCTAGCGCGCACGATGATCCGTTTATCGGGACTTGAAGTTAAGGATCAGGATCATCCGGAGGGTGATGTTGAGATTCGATACATCGGACTGCGCCCTGGCGAAAAACTCTTTGAGGAGCTGTTGATCGGCGAGGACGCGACGGGCACTGACCACCCGCGTATCTTCAAGACCTCCGAACCCGTTCTTGCGTATGAAGACCTGGTCGCCGCACTGCAACGGTTCGAGAAGGCGATCGCGAGCAACGATCTCACTGAAGTCCAGGCGATGCTGCGCGCCACGGTGGAAGGCTACGCGCCAGGCAGTGCTGCAGCCGCCACAGCGCCCGGAACCGACGAATGGCAACCGCAATCGCAAACTCTGCACTGACCCTATGGACGACGCCAACGTTGTTTTGAGCGCAGTCGTGGTCGGCGCGAGCGCCATTTTGAGCGCAGCGCTCATTTTCTTACTCAGGCCGTTTCTGCTGCGCCACTTAATGGCGCATCCAAACGAACGCTCTTCCCATGCCCGCGCGACCCCAGAGGGAGCCGGCTTTGGCGTGATGGGAGCGATCTTTCTGGTGAGTCTTGGGCTTGCCGTCGGCACGCTGCCAATGGAGCCGATGCTCGTTCCGGTTCTTGTCGGTGCCGCGGTCCTCACAATCCTCGGCGGGCTCGACGATGCACGGCCGCTACCCATCGCCTGGCGGCTGCTGGTCCAAGGTGCCGTGGCGCTTGGCATTGTTCTCACCTTGCCCCAGGACTTTCGAGTCTTGCCTACCATGCTTCCCGTCGGTGCCGAACGAGCGCTCCTAGTCTTTGGCATCGTTTGCTTCGTGAACGTCGTGAATTTTCTCGACGGCCTAGACTGGATGACGGTCGCTCAAGCCGTCCCGATGTCATTCGGCATAGCAATCCTCTGGTGGTTAGGGTTCGTCCCAGAGGGAATTGGCCTTTTGGCGCTTGCGCTGCTTGGCGCCATGCTCGGCTTCGCTATCTTCAACAAGCATCCAGCCCGCATCTTCTTGGGTGACTCCGGTAGCCTTCCCATCGGACTGCTCTTGGCCACAATGCTCATATGGGTTGCACACGCGCATTTCGTCTCCGCCGTCTTGCTGGCCCTCTACACTGTTGCCGACAGTGGGCTGACGTTCTTTCGACGCTTGCGGGACGGGGACAAGGTGACGGACGCTCACCGCTCCCACTTCTACCAGAGAGCGACGACCGGTGGATTCAGTATACCCGAGGTCAGTTCACGCGTCTTTCTAGTGTGCTGTTGGCTCGCAGCTCTTGCGATCGCGGCGGCGCTGGGCCGGTCTCTTTTTACCGATTTGCTCGCGCTTTTGCTTGGCACTGGCGGCGTTGCGCTTGTACTGATCGGTTTTGCGCGGGGACGCTGAGAAAAAAATGCGAATTCTCGTCACGGGCGCCACTGGGTTCATTGGCTCGAGCCTCGTACCGGCATTGGCAAGACAGGGCTATTTCGTTCGAGCGGCCGCCCGCGATCTTTCCTGTCTTGCGGCAGGCCCCAATATTGAACCCGTCGCGATGCCAGATCTATCGACTAAGGCGGATTGGTCCGAAACACTCGACGGCGTCACGCACGTTGTGCATCTCGCAGGCATTGCTCACGCCCCGGGGGCGCTGCCAGACCATGTCTATTCCCGCATCAACACCGATTCTGTGGTCAAACTTGCGGAGCAGGCAAAGGGACATGTCGAACGTTTCGTTTTCATGTCGTCGGTCCGCGCGCAGGCAGGGCTTTCGTCGCCTACCCCGATCACCGAAGCCGACACGCCCTCGCCGACGGAAATCTACGGCTACACCAAGCTCGCGGCCGAACGGCAACTCGCTGCAAGCGGCGTTGATTTTACGGTACTTCGGCCTGCAGTCGTTTACGGGCCTGGCGTGAAAGGCAATATTGCCGCGCTCGCAACCATAGCCAAGACACCGATGCCGCTACCGTTCGGCGGATTGGACAATCGCCGGTCCCTTGTCGCGATCGAGAACCTCATTTCTTCAGTGACCCATGTTCTTCGATCCGAACAGACTCGCAACGAGACCTACTTGGTCGCCGATGCTGCCCCGATCAGCGTCGCAGGGATCGTCGGCGCCATGCGCGAAGGACTTGGGCGTCCGCCACAGCTCGTGAAGATGCCCAGCAGAGCCATCCGCCGACTGATGAAATCTTTCGGACGCGAAGACGACTGGGAACGCGTATGCGGAGCATTCGAGATCGACCCATCGAAACTTATGGCAACGGGCTGGAAGCCCGAGATAGAAAGCGCGGAAGGCATCAAGCGTATGATGCGCCTATCTCATGACCAGGCGACCTAGCGATCAATCAAACTCGCATAGAGTTCTGCCGTCTCCTGACCGATTGCTCGCGAGGAGAACTTCTGTTCGGTGAGCCGCCGGGCCGCGGCCCCATAGCGACGCCGAAGGCTTGGATCGGCCGCAAGCTTGCTCATAGCCTCCGCGAGCGCGCTCGCATCATCGACAGGGACCAAGAAACCAGTCTCTCCCGGTATAGAGATTTCCCGGCAACCGGGCACGTCCGTGGCCACCATGGGCCGGCCGCACGCGGCGGCCTCCAGCAAGCTCTTGGGAAGACCCTCACCGCCGCGCGAAGGCTGCACGGCAAAATGTGCTCGTTCCCAGACCTCCCGTACGTCCGTCACGTGGCCTAGCCAAGTAATGCCATAGGCAGAGGCAAGCTCTTGCAGCTGTTCAGGCGCGAGTGACCCAGGATTCTCTGGATCGCAGTCGCCCGCGAGCAGCAGATGCAGGCTCAGCGTTTCGCCGCTGGACATGCCGTCGGTTGCCTGTCTGAAGGCATCGATCAATGTCAGCACGCCCTTGTGCTGAAGCATCCGGCCGACGAAGGCCGCCGTGACTACACCGTCGGGCTCTGGGAGAGGTTGGAACTTCTCGATGTCGACACCGGAGCCGGCGATGATTTTGATAGCCTCTTCGGGCACACCCAGACTTGCAACAAAGGTTCGGTCTTCTGGGTTTTGCACCACTGCCATCGATCGGTTTCGCCGCAACAGCCGACTTAGAGCCATTACCACAAGCTTTCGTGTGACCTGGCTCGCGCCTCCGCCATGGACGAAAAGCGCACCCATGCCTGTGAGACTGTTGACGATCGCGGTCTCATTGAGGCCGAAGCCCGCTATGGTGCCCAGCAGGACCGGCTTCAAAGCCACGTTGTGAACAATATCTGGCTCAAGCTCGCGCATGAGGCCGCGTAAGTGCAACACGGCCGATAGGCTGTCAAAGGCTGAGATGCTGCCGCGGTTCCAGCTCAATCGATGCGGGACGAAGCCCTCTGCCTCAATTGCGGCCGCACCATCAAGAATTCGGGCTGCCACGTGCACCTCGAAACCCGCCGATTGGGCCGCACGCGCCATAGGCAGGCGGTGCGATAGGAAATACCAATCTTCCGTAACAATGTAGAGGATACGCCGCGCCATGGCCCATGCTTTAGCCGCTCACGAAGCCCGCCGCAATTTCGCCGTGCCCCTAGGTTCTTTGGTGCCGGGGCGTGTGACGGCGGAGTCACGGTTCTGACTCAAAAATTGCCCGAACTGGCGGGCGAATCTGGCGCCGACGAGCAAATCGCGCTAGAATTAATAAGTTAGCGGTCCTGATTCTGGATCAGACCTGGCGAGGTGGGACTCGCTAGACGAGGGGTAAGATAGATGCGTGCTACTTATTTTGCGCTCGTAGCTGCGGCGAGCTTGGGTCTTGCACCCGTCAGCGCTGGCGCTTTCGAGATCCAGGGCGAGAACGCGGAGATTCCCACAAGCACGGCAGAGCATCTTGGCCTCTCGCCAACGCATTCCTTGCCCCAGTTCGAAGGCAGCTCCTTGGCAATGCCTTTTGCCAATAGCGGCGAAGCCTCGGAATTTGCCTCAGATTATGGCAATGCCATTGCCATTCCGGCCCCAGGGATCAGCCAACCTACGCCTGCGTGGCGCTCTGGCCCCTTTTTCCGCTAGTCGGCCATTTTTCTTAGCTGTATTGCTGGGCTGGCGTTGTCCCACGGGGACGTGACTTGCTGCGCGCACACCCCTGTGTGAAACAGCCGCACGATGCAGGACTTTATTGCCCTCCAGCGCTGGCTTTACGAGGGTATGGCGAGCGGACTGAGCGATGTCGCTGATGGGCGCTTTCCAGCGCTTATCGCCGCCATGGGCGCCGCGGTGCTCTTTGGCGTGCTTCACGCGATGATGCCCGGCCACGGCAAGACCATTCTGTTCTCCTATCACCTCGGTCAAAAAGACAGCTTGCTATCCAGCATCCTGAATGGCGCCATCCTCGCGCTCACCCATGTTGGGATCGCCATAGTGCTGGTGCTTGCCGGCTTCGCTGTTCTCTCACGGGCCTTCGCCTATGGCGGGCGCACACCCCAGTTCGAACTCGCGAGCGGTATCTTGGTCGTTCTCATCGGCGCTTATTTGCTCTGGCGGGCCGTTGGACGCGCGGCCACGCTGGATGCGGACAAGGCGCCCCCGCAAGAGGGCCGGACCCTCGCTTTTGTGACGGGTCTGGTGCCCTGCCCGCTGACGACTTTCATCATGAGCTACGCGCTAGCGCGCGGTCTGCTTTCGGCAGGGTTTGCTGTCACCGCCGCCATGGCGGCCGGGATGGTGCTGACCATTTCCGCCGTGGCTGTATTGGCGACGGTCTCCCGCGAGCGCCTCCTATCGTTCTTTTCGCGGACAGAGCGGCTCCGGCGGTGGCTTGGACGCGGTTTGGAGATTGGCGGTGCAGGGCTTGTTGTGCTTCTTGGCGTTTGGATGATCATGGGGGCACAGTCGACCTGAGCGCTACCGTGCGCCCTGCTCTTCCATCAGCTCCTTCGTCAACACCTCGATGAGAGTTTTGATCTGCGGATTTGTGGGATCGGCTTTGGCAAGCCGCTGCGCATAGTCCAACGCGCCTTTCAGATCGCCGTCATCACGAGAAAGATTTACGAGAATGGACAATATCTCGACATTGCTCGGGTACTGCTCCAGACCCGATTTCAAAACGTCGATGGCTTCGGCGCGCTTTCCGAGTGACTCAAGTCCAACAGCATATACATAGAGGTAGCGCGCACGCGCCGGTTCCAAGTCCGCCGCACGCGCCAAAGCCGTCACAGCCTCTTCTGTCTTGTTTAGGCGAACGAGGGCCAAGCCCAGAGCATGGTGGAGCCCGCCATCATTCGGCGAAGAGCGCAAAGCAGCCCGAAGCACATCGACACCCTCTTCATCGCGCCCTTGCGCGCGATACAAATCTGCGAGATTTACTGCAGCAGGCGCAAAATGGGGGCTGAGTTCGACAGCTGTCTTATATGCGGCCTCAGCCTGATCGAGTTCTCGCTTGCGAAGGTGGTATCGCGCCATAAGCGACTGTGATTCCGGCCGATCGGCATTGAGTCGCTGCGCAGCCACGAATTCCTCTTCGGCCTTCTCAAGTCTGCTCCGATCGCTTGCTGAGAGATTTCCGTCTGGTGTCCCAGCAAGCAGGAAGCCAACCTTCGAACGGACACCGCGCACTGGATCGTCCAAGAGTTGCGCAATGAGCGGCCAGAGCTGCGCGCCGGGGGCCGCCTCCAAATGATCGAGCGACGCGATCCGGACGAGAGGGTCAGGATCTGACAGTCCCTGTCGAACGATGCGCGCCGTTTGCCGCGATGGATAAGCGGCCAGCGCTTCGACAGCACTCGCACGCACAAATGCCGGAGTTGCGGCATCGTTTGCGACGTCCGCTAGCAATGCAGCCGCGTCGGGCGAGCCTGTCCACGCTGCGTGGAACGCCGGGCCAAATCTCTGATGACCCTTACGCTCCGGGCCGTACCAATCTTCGATGGCATCGGCCGCCCATTTAGCGCTTTTGTCCGTGTGGCAATCTGTGCAGGCATTGTCGACGCCTAGCGTCATCGACAGATCCGGCCGCGGCACGCGGAAGGAATGGTCGTGCCTTGTATCGATGACCATGAACTCACGCGATGGCATATGACAGGATATGCACGTGGGCGCATCGGCGCCTTGGTGATGTGTGTGGCTCGGATCTTGATAGGTCCCGGCGTGGCACTGCATGCAGACATTCGCGCCCGGCGCAAGCAGCTTGGCACTGTGCGGCTCGTGACAGTCGCTGCATGTGACGCCTGCCTCAAACATCTTGGACTGTTTAAACTGACCGTAATTGTAGACTTCGTCGAGCATTTGTCCGTCAGCCTGGTAGAGGCCCTGCGAGATCAGCGACACGTCGTGACTGTCTGACAGTGGCCGGCCCGGTACGAAGGCTTCGGACAGGATCCCCCGGCGCGCGTGGCAGCGCCCGCACATCTCGACTTCCTTGCGGACGCTCATAGGGGGTGAACTACGGATGGGCTGCTTGGTTTGTGGATCTAGCGACCAAGAAATTCCCTCTCGCTCGTTGAAGCGAGCTAGAAGCCCCAGCGCGTCGTCGCCCGCTGGGGACATGCCCCCCTCCGCCCAGGCGACATGGGCGGACCCTTCTCCGTGACACGCCTCGCATCCAACCGTGATTTCTTTCCAGGTCGTGTCATAGCGTTTCGTCTTCGGGTCGTAGTCCTTGGCAACGCCGGTCGAATGGCACTCGGCGCACATGAAGTTCCAGTTTTGATTTAGCTTGGTCCAATGAAGCGGGTCGTCATGACCGATCTTCTCGTACGGATAGAGGTGGAACCAGCGCTGGCCCCCTTGTTCTTCCGGCCGGCTATCCCACGCAATCGTCAGGGCCTGAACGCGCCCATCGGGAAACTCGATAAGATATTGCTGCAACGGGTCGAGACCGAACGTGTACTTGACCTCAAAGGTCTCGAGCTCACCACCCGGACCATCGGTCTCGACAAGAAACTTGCCATCTTTTTTGAAGAAGCGAGAAGTGATGCCGAAATAGTCGAAAGTCGTGTCGTTGAAGTCTGCGAGCACCGTGTCAGTCGTGGCGTGCGCCATCGCATGAGCATGTTGCGAGGGTTGCCAATTCTCTCCCACTTCTTGGTGGCAGGAGATACAGGTCTCGGTGCCGACAAAACTTAGTGGAGTGGCTGGCCCTGGTCCCGTCGCAGACTTGCCCCCGGTGTCCGCCGCACGGTCGGCCGGTACAGCCGGGTGTGAACCAATGACGTTGAGGATGAGCCCCACGGCGAGAAAGAGCGTGGCCGCGAGCGCAGCGAACCCAACTACCAAATAGACCTTCGAACGCTGCGGCAGCGGAGATGCGCCCGCAGTCCTTGATGCATTTTGCGGCTGCTTATCCGAACCGAGCGTTTCACGTTGGCTGTCCAAACTAGCTCCGCTCTCTCGATTGGGCATGGCCCCCAATCACAAGGCCCTCAGATGAAGAACGGGCAGGTGCGAGCACCTGCCCATTACATCAAAAGCTTCAGTTGTCAGCGGCATGACCGCCAGCAACACTATCATGGGCTAAAAGCCATCCACGCAGTCTCCGGTTAACGACAAAGTCGCATCTCCCGTCGTGATACCACCGCGGATCTTTCCGGTCTTCGTCGAGATGGCTGCACTCCAGGAGCGAGGCGACTCGTCGTTGTCACCAAGGCCGTGCAGGAGAATAATATCACCCTTTTGCAGTACGTTTTTCAGGTCGACTCCGCGCGGCTCGCTACCGATGTCGTCCGACGTTATCCTATCCTTGTCGAAGTCCAACTTTAGCACCGGCGCCAGGTTCGCGAAGTCGAGCGAAACGCGCTTACAGCCCGCAACCTCCGTGCATTCGTAAACGTCCGTAAAGGCACACAAGTAGGTGCCCTCGGCGGCGGAAACAGTTGCCGGAGCCGCAAGCAGACAAATGAGCCCGAGGCCCGCTTTTGAAATTATCGATCGCATAGTCTGAGCTCCTATTGGGTAACAACGTAGCCGCGGCCTTCGAGGCATAGCGCCCCGGCCTTGAGATAGTCCGCATACAGGGCATTCAGCCTGCGCACATCGGCGGAGGTGCGCGTATTGCCAAAGCCTC
>JARFRF010000084.1 GCA_029287395.1 Methyloceanibacter sp.
AGATGGACAATAACCTCGCCCGCGTCGATCAGCACCCAGTCACCCTGGGGCAGTCCTTCGACGCGCGCTCGGCCATAGCCTTCGTCCTTGAGCGCCTTGATAAGATGGTCGGCTACGGCGCCGACATGCCGCTGCGAACGACCCGAGGCGACAACCATGTAGTCGCCAATAGAAGTCTTTCCATCTAGATCGACAACCGCGATCTCCTCGGCTTTGGCACCGTCGAGTGTGTCGGTCACGATCTTGAGCAGTCTTCCCGGCTCAGCGCTGAATGACGCAAGGCCGGATGGAGGCGTACCGTTTTCGGCACCCTCGCTAGGTGAGCGCATGTTTGCGTGGGTTTCCTTCTGCCATTGCTCCTGGAAGTGGCTTCAAAACCATGCCCCTAACGTGGCGCTCGGGACTTCTTCAACAAAGACCACTCCACCCCTTTATAATAAACTGCTGACCGTCCAAGTTTCAATAGGTAGTAGGGATCAGTTCTTCTTTCTCTTGATCTAGTAAATTAATCTGATTCCACGACATTTTCGCGAAGGGCCGTCGACGATAGTTCCGAGAGCGGATGGGACAGGATGGTCCAGGCTGGCGGCTCCAAATCCGCAAGACCCGGTGCATCGGTCTCATCGATGTAGGCGCGCGCAAACCGATGCGCTGCTTTGCTCGCCCTTGCTCTCAGGCGATATCCAGGCCTGTCGAGAACCGCGATCGGAACTAGTTGGAAGATCTCAGGCCAGTTTTTCCAATGGTGGACCATGGCAAGATTGTCTGCGCCCATCAGCCAAACAAAATACACGCCCGGGTAGCGCCGAACCAATGCTACAAGCAAATCGGAGGTGAAGGGCGAATTGGTGCCACCGTCGAAACCCGTGACCATGATCTGCGGGTGCCTCGCAATGCGCCCGGCATCACGAACGCGTTCTGCCAATGGGGGCAACTGCGACACATCCTTTAGCGGATTGCCTTTGGTGACGAGCCACCAGACCTGATCGAGCGCCAGCCTCTTTAGGGCCGCAAGGCTAATTGCACGGTGAGCCTCGTGGGCGGGATTGAACGATCCACCGAGAAGACCGATCCGCATTCCCGGGGTCGTGAACGGCGCCCTCAGACTAGCAGCCCGCCTAGACTCTGATGCACGCGTCACGATCAAGGCCGCGTCTGACCCTGTCCGTGCACCACATACTTGAACGTGGTGAGTTGTTCGACGCCGACGGGCCCACGAGCATGGAAACGTCCCGTCGCAATTCCGATCTCTGCACCCATGCCGAATTCGCCGCCGTCGGCAAACTGAGTCGACGCATTGTGCAAGACGATGGCGCTGTCAACGCGCGACAAAAATGTCGCCGCGGACGCTTCGTCGTTCGTAACGATTGCTTCGGTATGGTGCGAACTATGTTCCCCAATATGGGCAATCGCGTCATCTACGTCGTCAACAACCTTGACTGCAATAATCGGCGCTAAGTACTCCGTGTCCCAATCTTCGTCCGTAGCTGTCTTTACGCGACTATCAGTGTGCTGCGTATCTGGGTCGCCACGCACTTCGCAGCCCGCTTCAATCAGAGCATCTACAATAGGGGTGAGATGCGTATCGACGGCTGCCCGTGCCACGAGCAAGGTTTCCGCTGCGCCGCAGATTCCAGTCCGGCGCATTTTGGCGTTGACAACAATGTCGCGCGCCATGTCCAGCGGCGATGTCTCGTCAACAAAAACGTGACAATTGCCCTCTAGGTGCGCGAAGACCGGAACACGCGCTTCACCCTGGACGCGTTCCACAAGGCTCTTGCCGCCGCGTGGCACAATGACGTCGATCGCGCCGTCGAGACCCGCCAAAATAAAACCGACGGCCTGCCGATCCACCGACGGCACAAGCTGAATTGCCTCCCCAGGCAAACCTGCGGACTTGATGGCATCGGTCAGATGGTTGGCGATCACAAGCGACGTCAGGAAGCTGTCGGAACCCGATCGCAAGATCACAGCGTTGCCGGACTTTAAGCAAAGCGCGGACGCGTCCGCTGTGACATTCGGACGGCTTTCGTAGATCATGCCGATCACGCCAAGCGGCACGCGCACACGCTCGATTTTGAGCCCGTTGGGACGCGACCAAGAAGCGATCGTTTGACCAACGGGGTCGTGCAAGGCCGCCACGTCACGCACGCCCTTGGCCATTGCAGTGATGCGTGCTTCGTCAAGTCTCAGACGATCGAGGAAGGCGGCGTCGCGCTCGTTCTTCTCAGCGGCTTCCAGGTCCTTGGCGTTCGCCTCAAGAATTTTTGCCGTGCCAGCTTCAAGCGCCGATGCCATGGCCTCAAGCGCTGCGTTTTTCTGCTCGGGCGAGGCCACAGCCAGCTCTACCGCTGCCGCGCGCGCGAGGCGGCCCATATAAAGCATCATGGGCTCGAGACTGACAGCGGGATCTTGGGCGGGAAGAGACACGTGATGTCCTTTCGTTTCCTGACAACTATTGTTTTCTAGGAGCCCTTCTTGTTGAGGCTCATATCGTCGCGATGGATCAGTTCCGGACGTCCAAGATAGCCGAGTATCTCTGCGATTTCACTGCTCTTGCGCCCGATGATCGCCGTAGCGTCCGCACGGCCATAGGCAATCAGCCCCCGGCCGATTTCGATGCCCTCAGGGCCTCGGATCGCAACAGCATCGCCACGTTCGAATTGGCCAACGACTTCCGTTACACCGGCAGGCAACAAGCTCTTGCCGCTTCCCAGCGCTTTAACCGCCCCGTGATCCACGATCACAGCGCCACGAGGTTCAAGCGTTCCTCCAATCCAACGTTTCCGCGCCGTCACCGGGTCGGAATGCGCGAGGAACCAAGTGCAGGTTCCCGTTGACGCTAGTGCGGAAAGAGGATTCAGCACTTTGCCACTGGCGATCACCATATTCGTGCCTGCACCCACCGCAATCTTGGCTGCTTCGATCTTGGTGACCATGCCGCCACGCGACAGCTCCGAGCCGACATCGCCCGCCATAGCCTCGATCTCGGACGTGATCTCTACGACTTCGTCAAGCCGCTTGGCATTCGGTGTCGAGTCCGGCGGCGCGTTGTAGAACCCGTCCACGTCGGACAGCAGAACGAGACAGTCCGCGCTCATCATAGAGGCGACACGCGCGGCGAGCCGGTCGTTGTCTCCATATCGAATCTCATTCGTAGCGACTGTGTCGTTCTCATTCACAACCGGTACCGCGCCGAGCTTGAGAAGCGTCGCAACCGTACTGCGCGCATTGAGATAGCGCCGCCGCTCTTCCGTATCGCCAAGCGTGACGAGCACCTGGGCCGCGGCGAGACCTCGCGCGCGAAATGCACTCTCATACGCATGAGCCAAGTGGATCTGCCCAACAGCTGCCGACGCCTGACTGTCTTCGAGCTTTAGCGGACCCTTGGGAAGCTTTAGAACGTTTCGCCCGAGCGCGATAGCGCCTGACGACACGAGGATGACGTCCTTGCCTTGCCTGCGAAGCTCGGCAATGTCGTCACATAACGCGTCCAACCAGGCAGAGCGCAAAACGCCGGCCGCATTGTCCACCAAGAGCGCCGATCCGATCTTGACGACGATCCGTTGCGCAGCTGCCCATTCGGATCTCATGGCTGCCACCCCTGTCCGGTGCGCGGCATAGACGCCGGACTTTCTGACTCTCGCATGGCTTCGACCTTACGCGCGAGCGCTGCAAGAACCTCGGGCACGCCCTGTCCCGTTACGGCGGAAACGTGCAAAGGCTTCACGCCAGCCTCTGCTTCGAGCGCTAGCGTTTTCTCGGACAGCTCGGCCGCATCTACTGCATCGGCTTTGGACAGGGCGAGAACCTCCGGTTTATCGTCGAGCCCGGCACCATAAGACTGCATCTCCGAACGCACGATACGATAGGCCTCGAGTGGTTCGTTTGCGGTGGCGTCCACCAGGTGCAGCAGCACAGCTGTGCGCTCCACATGGCCTAAGAACCTGTCGCCGATCCCCGCGCCCT
>JARFRF010000116.1 GCA_029287395.1 Methyloceanibacter sp.
AGCAGGGAAGGTCCCTATTTCTGTTCCAGAATTCCCTGTTTCCTGAGAACAATTCCCTGATCCGCTGCTTAGGGAAATTCCCCCTTTCTCGTTGATTCAAAATGGAAAACTCGGCTCCTGCAGGGCAGGGTGGGGCAAGAACAGCCGAAAGTCCCTGTATTTTCACGCAGATCACGGAATTGGAAAGCGGAGACACGTTCGCTGCGGACTACCAGCACAGCCACTCTCTACCCATTCGCCGCGGGGTAAGGGCCTGTCTTCAGGATGTGCCCGATTTACCGCTGAATTCCGGCCTACTTCACCCGCACGATCTGCGGTTGCTGATGGCAGAGACGGTTTCGCTGCGAAGTAGGGTCTTATCTGCGCCGAGAGTCTCTCGGACGGCATTTAGGGGTCAACATTTCAGATGGCGACAGCGAAGTATCGCGCAATGTCCGTTTTGAGCAGTAAAGCGGACATCCGGAAAGCTGGCTCCGATGTCAGCTAATGACCCAAAGCAGACATGGGCCACCTGCCTAGATAGCCGCAAAACCGCGGTCGCAATTGACAACCTGGACTGATCCTTACTATGCGGCTTTGGGATCTTTCGATCCTTTGGGCGCTTATGACCAGTTCGATGATCCCCGCTGACTTGTTTCAACATGGAGTGTCCCTTCCACCAATGCGGATCGGTAGCTTCAATCTTGAGAGCTTTGGTAGCTCACATCGCAATGCGGCTCCCTTCGAGGAGCGCGCCGCCGTCCTCCGCCCACAGCTTGACCGGCTTAAAGCTGATGTCCTCTGCTTGCAGGAAGTAGATGCTTCCAAGGTCCACGGAATACGGCGCACGGCTGATCTTGAGCGGCTCCTCGAGGGCACACCCTACTCCGAGCATTCCCTTCTAGTCAGTCCAGGACCGTCGGGAGCCGAACCAGCGGACGTGCACAATCTCGCTGTGCTCACACGCCTCCCCGTGATTGAGGAGCATGTCATTCGACATACCTTTGTGGAGCCTCTCAGTTTGCGGCGCCATACCGCCATACCGTCCGATCCCGTCGCAGTTCCGCTTGCGTGGGATCGTCCGCTTCAACACTTAGTTCTTGCACTGCCAACTGGCGGTCGTCTTCACGTGTTCAATGTGCATTTGCGCGCGCCTCTCGCGGTGGCCATCCCTGGGCAAAAGTCGGGACCATTCGCCTGGAAGACAGTCTCGGGCTGGGCTGAGGGGTTCTTTGCAGCAGCTGTGAAGCGCGCCGGACAAGCACTCGAGTTGCGGCTAGCAATCGAGCGCGTAATCGACGCCGAGGCCGATGCTTTAATCGCGGTTTGTGGCGACTTTAACGCAGACGACCACGACACTGCGCTCAGACTTGCCTGCGCTGGCGAGGACGATACCGGCTCCGGGCATTTGGCTCCACGAGTCTTGACCCCGGTGGAACGGGCCTTGCCCGAAGATCGGCGTTTTACGGTGCTGCATCACGGCCGGCCACAAATGCTTGATCACATCTTGGCGAGCCGCGCTTTGTTTGCGCATTTCACAAATGTCGAGATCCACAATGAAATGCTTGAAGATGAGCTTGTTGCCTACGGTCGCATCCGTCATCCTCCTGAGTCGCTGCATGCGCCCATTGTAGTTACTTTCGACTTCGCTTGAGACTTCTCAGCAGAACCGATTTGCATTGAAACTGTACCCACACTGGAATGTCCGCTACTGGCACTTAGCTGCCGTGCATCTCGATGCCGATGATGTCTGCTTCTGGGTGCAAAGCAGTCGTTTCTAAGTCGTGCTCCGATGTCGGTTAATGACCCAAAGTAGATATCACAGATTTTTGCGCAGTCTTTGTTCAGCAAGCGCGATGCATTTCGTATTGAGACCTGACCCAACGCATTATTGGACGGTCACTCCATCGATCTAATGCCGCGGCGAGAGAGTCCGAGCCCAACGCAAAATTCAGCCGATGATCCCCTTCGAGATGCGATCGCCGAGGATCAAGCGGCAGACCCTCATGCCCGAGATGATCACGGTGCGCACGCCCGCACCCGGTTGGGACCAATGGCCGCAAAGATACAGGCCTTCAATCGGCGTGGTGTTCCCCAGGCCTCGCGGGCCGAGTTGATCCGGGGAACGCTCCCATCCGTAGATGGGACCAATCGTTCGCAGGGCATATCGGTCCGGAAACCCGGCGGCCGCTTCGGGTCCGACGCCGAGGTGGCCGGGCAACTCCGGCATCACGGGCGCGGCGCATTCCGCCAGTTGCCGGACGGCGTCGTCGGGGATGGATCGGCAATCACCGGGAATCATACCCTGGATCACCACCAGGTGCTCTCCCTCGGGGCCTGCTGCCGGATCGGTGATGGTCGGGATCGTCACGGTGACGCCGTCGAGATTGCCGTTGAGGGCGGCTTGGAAGTTGGCGTCGTGGTTCTTCGAGGGGAAGACCACGGTCTCGTGGACCGTTTCGGAAGGTACGAGATCTGCCGGAATAGCGGTGTAGAGCGCGACAACGAAGATCGAAGGCCGGAGATTCTCCACCTTGGCCCGGTAGTCGGCGGGGAAGTGCTCCGCGCCGGCCATCTCCCAGACGGTAAGGCGCGCGTCGACATTGGAGATCACGATGGGCGCATGGAACGTGTCGCTGCCGTCGGTGACGACGCCCCGCACGGCACCGTCGCGAACGACGATCTTCTGCACCGACGTGCCCGTTCTGACCTCCGCGCCATGCCGTTCGGCACCCTCCCTCAGAGCCTCCGCCAGCCGGCCGAAGCCCCCCATGCAGTAGAAGGCTCCCTCTTCCACCATGTTGGCCGTCATCGAGCCCCACACGGGAAAGCTCAAGCGCGACGGGGGAAGGCCCAGGTACAGCCAGAGGGCGGCCAGCACCGACTGGGCGTCGGCGTCAAAGCCGTAGCGGTCGAGGCCCTCACCGAGGGTCGTCGCCCGGTTGCGAAACAGCTGGGGGAACCGCAGGGGGACGGCGAGCTTCTGCAGCAGACCCGGTGTAATAGGGAAGCGCAAGGCCTCGGAGTGGATCCGTGAACAGTCGTCGATGAGCTCGGCGAAGGCGTCTTCCCGGCCGGGAAAATGCTTCGCCAGAGAGGCGACGTATCCCTCGCGCCCGGCACCGCTGACGCTGACGTCGAGGTCGGGAAACACGGCCCGATACATGGGCTCGATACGGACGAGCTCGCACCGGTCGGCAACGTCCAGTCGTGTCAAAACGTCGGTGATGATCCCCTCGCCACCGGCCGTCGGGCGAGATCCACCCATCACCATGTGCAGCGCCGTGTCGAATCTACGGCCCTTCCATTCGAACGGGGCAGCATGCCCGCCGACCGCCGGCTCCTTCTCCAGCAGAATGACGTCACGTCCCTCCTTAGCCAGAAGCCCGGCAGCAGTCAGACCGCCCAGACCGCCGCCGGCCACCACCACATCGAAGCGGTCTTTGCGTGAGTTCATCTCGTCGACCTTCCTGGGACTCGCCCGGCAATCCAACACGAACGCGACAACGGCTCAGCCGAGGGCGTACGGGACCTACTGAACTTTAATCACCTGGCGAAAAAGCACCACGTCCGTCAAGCGGCCCGCGTGTGATACCCCGCCTGGCGGGCGCCTCGTGTCGAAGCCAGTCGCGGATGGAAGGCTGCTGCGCGATCTGGCCTGTCATGGACGATCCTTCGACTTGCAAGTTTTGAGGCGACTCGGTCCAGCGTGATGTCCGCTTATGGCAATTAACAGACCTCTATCG
>JARFRF010000091.1 GCA_029287395.1 Methyloceanibacter sp.
ATCCGGGATCTGTTTTGCGGTCATTGCCTAACGAGGCGATATGCCCGCTTTGGGTCAAGACTAACGCCAGCAGGCAATCTCGGAACTCCAGTTTGCAGCCTTAACCTGACTTCCTCGACCTCTTAGTTGACGCCTACGTGACGCAAAGCTTGCATATCCAAGTCCATTTGAGTGCGCAGGTTTAGGATTTAGAGCTTGGACTGGATGAAGGGTTACATGACGGCTTCGCTCTGATCGGGTTGGAGCAGACTGGTACTTTTTCCTGCCTCTTAGGTAGCCTGCTGCTCGTTGCTTCACTAGCAATAGTCTCGATCAGTTCATCGAACCCCTTAGTGCGTTCTTGGTTACATCTAATGTCTAGGATTGCTCGTGACGCATCGTGGCCAAGAGTGGTCCCGTGCTGATCTCGGCAGCCTTGCGTGATAGATAAGAAAGCGGTGGCTTGGTAAACGGGATCCGGTTTATCCATGAAGGCAGCCGCGAAACCCCGGGAGTAAGCATGCAGCTGAACCGTCGTCAGCTTGTTGGATCGATTGCCATTGGAAGCCTTTCGGCGCTCGTTCCGAAATTTGTTCGAGCACAGGTTGCCCCGCTCACCAGGACGATTCCGTCCTCAGGCCAAGCACTGCCTATCGTCGGGCTGGGCAGTTGGATTACTTTCAATGTCGGCGACGATCCAGTAGCGCGCCACTCCAGTGCCGAAGTCATGCGGGCATTCTTCGATTGCGGCGGTCGTATGATCGATTCCTCCCCCATGTACGGATCCGCACAGGAAGTCATTGGTTACTGCTTGCGAAAGACCGGCAACGCAGCGAACGTTTTTGCGACGGATAAAGTTTGGATAGCCAATGGCGATGAGGGGCCAGAGCAAATCGAACGAACGCGTGCACTTTGGGGGATCGATCGTTTCGACCTATTGCAAGTGCACAATCTTGTGGCCTGGGAAGCGCACCTAGATACGCTCAAGGCTATGAAGGATGAAGGGAAGCTGCGCTATGTCGGTATTACCACGTCGCATGGTCGCCGTCATGACGAGCTCGAGGACATCATGCGCAAACATGAGCTCGACTTTGTCCAGCTCACTTACAACATCGCCGACCGACAGGTGGAGGACCGTCTGCTTCCCCTCGCGCAAGAGAAGGGTGTTGCCGTTATTGCCAATCGCCCATTTCGCCGAAAGGAACTGATCCACCGCTTCGAAGAGGAGAAACTCCCCGACTGGGCGGGTGAGATCGGCGCTGCGAGCTGGGCGCAATTCCTTCTAAAGTTCGTAATCGCGCATCCTGCCGTAACGTGCGCCATACCTGCGACCACAAGAGTGGATCACGTCTGCGAAAATCTTGAGTCAGCGCGTGCCCCTCTTCCCGATGAAGAGATGCGCCAGCGCATGGTCGCTTACATTCGTGAGCTCTGATGTCCGAGTGGTGGGCGTATCAGCTATCGGACCTGCTCATGTTTGCGCCGCAGACCTATTATCGGCTGTTTGAGCTCTACAACACGAGTCTCTGGCCGGTGCAGGTCTTGACGCTCGCCGCCAGCGTAACGACGGCGATCTTGATGTTTACAGGACCCCGTTGGCGGGGGCGGGTCATCGCCTCTCTTTTGGCTCTCTTCTGGTTATTCGTCGCCTGGGGTTACTTCATCGGCCGCTACGCGGCGATAAATTTGGCAGCCCCGTACTTTGCGCTGGGTTTCCTCGTACAGGCTTGCTTGCTGGCCTTGGTCGGGCTAGTTGGCGGGCATATCACATTCGATGGTGCCAGGACTTTAATCGGGAAGACAGGGATCGCCTTGTTCTTCTTCGCGCTCGTTTTTCAACCCTTGATCGGACCCCTACTTGACAGAGAGTGGTCGGGCATGGAGCTGCTCGGCTTGGCGCCTGATCCCACGGTGGTTGGTACTCTTGGGGTTCTCCTCGCGGCGGACCGGGTTCGTTGGGAGCTGTTTGTGATTCCCGTTTCGTGGTGCGCCATTACCGGGGCAACCTTATGGGTCATGAAGTCACCGGAGGCGCTCCTCATGCCCTTGATCGGCCTCTCGGCTCTTGTTCTCAGTGCCTATAAGAGTTTGACGCTCCGTCGCGAGCTTGCGGGTGATTGGAAAAACGACCGATGCTAGCCCTTTGGTAGGGGTATCTATCCAAGTCTCTGTCGCTTTACCCTGCGGCAGGTCATCCGAGTGATTTACTACCCGCTACGTCTCTCGGCTCATGGCCGCTTGCAGGGCAAAAGCAGACGTGGCAAATCCGGCTGATGAAGTTATTAAGGGCTGAGCCCAGCCAATGCTTGGATTTTTGTCGCTAACTGTCGAGGGAACACGCTAATCAGCGTTGTACAGATCAATGGCCGAAGTCACACCATTCACGCCGATTGCCTCGACCATCGGAGGCGCGATAATTGGGCTCGCCGCCGTTCTGCTCATGCTCTTCAACGGGCGGATTGCCGGCATTAGCGGGATATTGGCCCGGCTATTTCCCCCGTACGCGGGCTCAGACATGGCTGGCGCGGCAGCGTTCATAGCAGGGCTCATCTTGGCACCAATTTGCTACTCGATTGCGAGCGGTGCGCCAGTGGCTCAGACGGTATCGAGCAACATGGTGCTGATGGCCGTTGCAGGTCTGCTCGTTGGATTTGGCACGGTTTATGGCGGTGGCTGCACGAGCGGGCACGGAGTCTGTGGCCTTGCACGCCTCTCGCGACGTTCACTTGTGGCAACGGTTGTCTTTATGGTCGCCGGCTTTGCCACTGTGTTCATCGTGCGACATCTAATCGCGGATTAAGAGCAATGTTGCGTGTCACGATCAGCTTCATCGCAGGACTTCTGTTTGGTCTCGGCCTCGTCATCGGCGGCATGGCCAATCCCGCCAAGGTCCAAAATTTCCTCGACGTATTCGGAACGTTTGATCCGAGTCTGGCCTTTGTGATGGGCGGGGCTTTGGTGGTCACTTTTTTTGGCTATCGATTTGCCTTTCGTCACCCTTCGCCCCTATCAGGCGAACCGTTTCATTTGCCGACGGCAACAGAACTTGAGCCTCGGCTAATCATCGGGCCAGCCCTATTTGGCGTAGGGTGGGGATTGTCCGGCTTTTGTCCCGGTCCAGCGATCACGTCGCTGTCACTGATGGCTACGGGCACACTTGTGTTTGTTGCGGCAATGCTCGCTGGTATTGGTTTGGCAAGATTTACCCTGCAGAAACATGCGCCCAAACGCCTGGAGGCCAGAGGAGGCAAGGTATGATCTTCCGTCAGCTATTTGAACCGGTCTCAAGCACCTACAGCTACATCCTTGCCAGTCGGAAGGGTGGCGAAGCGCTTATCATTGACCCTGTCCTAGAGAAGGTCGACCGCTATCTACAGCTCTTCGACGAACTAGATGTAAAGCTCGTCAAGGCGATCGACACACATCTCCATGCAGACCACATCACAGGCTTGGGAGCCCTGCGCGACCGGACACTCTGCGTGACTGTTATGGGCGAGCAAACGCAGGCAGACGTGGTGTCCATGCGCGTTAGTGATGGCGACACGGTCGACATTGAGGGACTTCAACTTGGCGTCATTTATACGCCGGGCCATACTGATGATTCTTACAGTTTCACTTTGCATGATCGAGTCTTCACCGGGGATACGCTGCTGATCCGCGGTACTGGACGCACCGACTTCCAGAATGGTGACGCACGGGCGCAATATGACTCCATCTTCAATCGCCTCCTGAAGCTACCTGACGATACGCTTGTCTATCCGGCACACGACTACAAAGGCGAGACAGTCAGTACGATCGCTGAAGAGCGAGCATTCAATCCCCGACTGCAGGTGACGACAGTCGATGAGTACGTTGACCTCATGAGTAAGCTAAATCTGCCAGATCCGAAGATGATGGACGTCGCTGTGCCGACAAATGTGCGGGTGGGGCTTTCGCAAGATGAGGTTGCCAAGCGTGGCTGGGCTCTGAAGGCACCCGAGCTCGCTTCTCAGTTGAAAAAAACAGATATCGCCCTCGTTGACCTCCGCGAAGACCGTGAGAGAAACAAGTCTGGCGAAATCCCCGGGTCGCTGCATGTGTCCTATAACGGGCTCGCTGATGCGCTCAAGCCAGGCGGTGTGCTGCGCGAGCTGGGGTCCACGAAGCCGCTGGTTTTCTATTGTGCTTTCGGCGAACGCTCGGCCATGGCTGTGCAACGCGCGCGAGACGCGGGGCTTGCGAGTGCTCGGCATCTGGAAGGCGGCTTTTCAGCATGGCAGAAGGCCAAAGATTTAGGTCCTGCGGCCAAATGAGGGAGCTGCCGAGATCTTCGGCCCGGTGGCGGCTGGCTGACGCATCGATGGACGTCCGCTGACGTCTCGTTGCGACCTCATAAGCCCCCCCGAATAGCGCCCGCCCGCAGTCACTACCACGGCGATAGAGGCAGCTCGCTACTTAACAAATCTAAAGCGCCGATTGAGACGACCGCTCTATCGGATATAGCAATCGCCGATCAGCACGAACTTCTGGTTGGCGCCACTGGTGATCACTGAACTCCATCGCTTAAGCGCATCTGCTTTATCGACCAGCTCGTTGAAGACCTGCAGCTTTAGTTTTTTCTTACCCTCATTGACTTCGAACGCGTACAGCTCGTCGTTCTCTGGTTGCACTGTTTTGATGCGCTCTTCGTACTTTGTCGCTTTGTTGATGTGCTTCACACGCGCGACGTCGGCGAACTTGTCGGGACCAGACATGGGGATTTCGAGGGCCATATAAGGCTTGCCCCGATACGTGACATAGTCGCAGTAGAGCACGCTACCTTGAGCTTTCGCAGCGGAAGCAGCGCTGACCACCAATGCGAATGCAATTATGATGCGCATGAGTTTCAATCAATCTTGCTTCTGTCGTTCGACATTTTGCTGATGGGGACAGTCTGATTCGCATCAATCGCCGACACAATGGGGCAAGTCAGTGTTTTCTCAAATGCGTCGATCAGGTCTTGCCGATTCCTCGTCGTGATATAAAGGCCACCCGTTTCTTCGGAGAGACATTTGACCTCAAGGTAGCTTTGCGCGCCGGTCCAGCGATAGCCTGTCAATTGGTAGCCGACCACGTGTATTGTGATATCGCCTTCGGTCTTGATCTTCTTTCCTAAGTCGCAAGGTGCCCCACCACATGTTTCCTCACCATCTGTGAGCAATACGACAACGCCTGGCTTATTCTTGTAGTCCAAAACGTCGATAGCCTGCTGAACAGCCTTCACAATAGGTGTTTTGCCTGCAGGAACGATCGCTTCCACGGCATTCAGAATGCGGTGACTGGCGTCTGGCAGCGGCGAAAAATTGAGCTGGACATTGCATTGCGCGTAGGGGCCAGGACCGTACGTAATGAGACCAATATTTCGCAGCTTTGCGGCTTTCGGCAGGACCGCTGCCAAGGCCTCGCGCACTTCGCCAATGCGGGTTCTATCGCTGAATATACCTTGCACCAAGTTGCCTGCCATCGAGCCGGAGGCGTCGAAGACAACCATCACGTCTTCGGTGCATGGCGCTCGGCTATCAGTAGCTTGTGCGGTCGCCGCACTCATCATCGCAACAATAGCGAGAGCAATATAGCGCATGTAGGCTGGCACAGATCACTCTGACTTTAAGACTTTAGAGAGTAGCAGCTACCTCGTGTTGTTTGGCCGAGGTGAGTAAATTTCATTCCAAAAGAAGGGCGCGGACAAATTCAGCTCAGCCGGATCTACTGTCGGTACTAATGAGTACAAGAAAGGCCCTGGCAACGTGCAACGCTGCCAGGGCCATGGGGAATTGCCCAGAATTCGACAATAGGAGCTAGGAGGTTCCCTATTGCTGCTCACCGGGTAAATGATCAACAAAGTCGCATCAACAGGACTTGAGAAGGTTTCAGGCGAGCGAGGATGTCCGCTCTTGGCTCATAGCGGACGTCGATGCCGGAGCGGCAGATGTTTGCTTGCGAGCACAAAGCAGTCGTTGCGCGGCTGCGCACCGTTGGCAGCTGACTGCGTTCCAGATGGGAGTGGTCGCTATAGTTAGGTATCCTCGTGGCCAGTGCAGATGAGATCGTTTCAGTTGATCGAACCTAATCGGCATCTGACCATGGTGTAATGCTAAAGCGGATTGCATCTTCGTGGTTGTTCGTTGCCGGCTTCTTATCCCCTGCACTGGCGTTCGATCCTGTCAGAGTCGATCAGGTGAAGTACACGAAGCAATGCCCAAAGTGTGATCTTTCAGAAGCCGATTTGTTTGGCGAGGATCTTCGAGGCGCGAACCTTCAGGGAGCCATTCTAATTGGGGTTGACCTGGAGAAGGCGGATCTCCGGCAAGCTAATATGCGCCAGGCGGACCTGTCGCTCTCCTTCTTTTGGGGATCTAACCGAGAGATCGGACTGCGTGCCAATGCCGGAGGTTCAATCCTAAGAGGCGCAAACCTTCAGGGTGCAAATCTCGAAGAAGCAAATCTGACGGGCGCAGATCTAGAAGGTGCGAACCTGTCCGAGGCAAACCTCGTCGGTGCGAATCTGCAAAGTGCAAATTTGAGGGGCACAAAACTGAAGAACGCGGATCTGCGCAAGGCCAACCTTTGCGACGCAATCATGCCTGATGGAACCAAGTCTAAGGCTGGCTGCCGCGATTAATCCTGTTCAGGCGAGCGGCTCGTTCTCAACCTGCGAACTTGCTGAGCGCGCTGCGGGAGTATTTGTGTCCACAAGGTTTTCCTGAGCTCTGGCTCAATTAGCAACTGCGAGATTTTATCATCCAACAGTTTGGTGGCCGGGGAGGGCCTTTCTCAAAAGATCTGATGTCTGCTTAGGGGTAGAAGCCGGACGTCACGGGCCCGCATGCTCATGTCTGCTATGTGCCAAAAGCGGACATCGTGACCCCTGTTATGGCGTATACCAGATCGGTGAGGTGTAGGCGCGCTCTTGGATGCTGGCCGGGACATCCTCGGGCCGCTTCACCCCGAAGAACTTAGCGTCGTAGGTCGTCCAGCGCGGCGTAGGTATTTCGAGGACGCGGACATAGTAGAACGCACGCTTGGAAGCGTCGAAGTCGGGGTCGGTCCAGAACGCCTCGAGCGCTGGCGCGCCAATAGAATTTGTGTAGCTCGCGTTCTCGGCATCGACCGTGTTCCCGATCGGCGGGAGCACGCCATTGTTATTCGGAGTACGGTCGCCCGACCAAGCGAGGTCGTAGATCTTTTCCTGGGCTTCGCCACCGGTATCGATCCAACCTTTGATGATCTGGACGCGGTCGAGGTTCGCGCCGTCAACGTCGCGAATGGCACGTATCAAGAACGTTGGCATTTTGCCTTCCGGGGCCGCGCTAAGATCGCCTCCCATAGGGATGCCCTTTTCGTAGCCGTGCTTGGCGAAGTCGGAACGGTCGAGGTCGTTCTCCGTGAAGTCCCATCCACCAAAAAAGCGCACCCTGAGTCTTGTGCCCGTAGTCGCGAATACCTCCTTACGAGCCATGGCGTCCCAGATCGCTTCGCGAGTGTTCTCCCGAGCCCATACGCCAGCAAGTCCAGAGGCAGATGTCTGGCGCGCGTATTGAGCAACCTCGGGCTTCCCGCCGATCCCGCCGATGACTTCATCGAAGCGGATGGGATCGGTGGTGGGTTCTACGGCCGCGACCTTGCCAAAGAAGTTGTCTTCCGTTGTTGTCGCGAGAGAAGTGTGCGAGTCCGTTGACCCGATCAGACCGAACTTGAAGGGATTAATTCCGAGTTTACCTTCGTAGGCCAGACCGCGCTTTAGAGCCTCACGGGCATACTCTCGCGGCAGCATGTCAGGCGTCTTGGGCGCAGGACCGAGTTGGCCCTTGTCCCAAACCTCGAAGTCCGCAAACTCGTCCCTCGTCGATAACGACGGGTGTGCCTCGCTCGTCCCTTTCATTTGCGTCACCTCGTATAGAGGTTCCCACCGTGCGCGTCGTTCGGCGTAGCTCCGATCCAGCGGCTGCTTCGAGGTCAGAGTAACGTCGTCGAACATGAGCCCATTTGACAGGTTGCCGTTGTGCGGAATTGCGAGAAGCCTATCGCCGGTATTCTTCTCGTAGGTCTCTATCCACGTCCACAGATCCTCAGGATCAAATGAGTCGAAGTTCGAGAAGGGGATGATCGTGTCTGCTGTCTCTTTGCCACCGCGGAATATCACATTCCGGTGCAAGTTGTTCCGATCGGGGTTAGAAGTCCACTCGAAGCCGATCAAGGCCGTAAACTGGCCCGGCTGGTTGTGGCGTTCGGCAAGATCAGTGATGTGCGACCAGGCGCTGCGGTAGATCTCCTCTTGCCCCGCAAGGGGGTCCTTCCCCGTCGATTTTGCCTTGGACCAGATGGCCCACGCGCCAGCCGCATCGCCCGACTCCACGGCTGTGCTGAGCTTTCGGCCGAAATCAGTTGCAAGCAACGCAGGGTCCTTCGCAGCGAGCAAAGGAGCCAGCCCAAGGTTCTCCGCATGGTCGGCAACGACGAGAAAGTCTAAGGGCCTCGCGAGCCGCGTCGGGAGGCCCGTGGACGAGGTAACCAACTCACCTTTCGCAAAGCGATAAGCCTGGTCGGGTCCAAGTGTATTGCCGACCATACCTGCATCGGCCGAATACGATGTATGTAGGTGCGTATCGCCGAAGAATACTTGGTTCGGAAATTCTTGCTCCGGATAGGGCGAATAAGATCGGTCAGCTGGGGAGACTCCGGGCACATCGTCCTGGGCCATGACCATACTGCCTGTCACGCAGGACAAGACCAGAGTGAGGAAGTTTAGTTTGAGTCGCCAGAGGTGGCATGAGACCTCGTCTTTCGATGAAATGGCCGTTCGCACTATTTCTCTGGCTCCCTTGCTCAGCCCAGGGGCCCAACCTGACTAGAAGGTCATATCTGAGTCAAACGGCACGACAGTCAGGTTTTCTAACTGAGCGCATGTCTGCTTTAGGTCATTAGCAGCCCTTACCCGTCTACGTGGGCACGTCTGGTTTACGCCATTAACCCGACATCCCCGGCCCGACGATTGAGGGCTGCTTAGTGCTCGAGGCGGAAATCGGTTCCCGCGACGAAAGCTCCCCGCGGCTAGATCACGGGGAGCTGTCTGGTTTGACACTGAGCCCCAAAATCACTTCGCCCTTATACGCGTGATCTTTACAGGCACAGGGCGACAGACGGTATTGCAAACGGGTGAATGCTGCTTGGCATAGGTCATAAGGTCCTCGAGCTCGTGATCCGGACAATCGGCTTCAACAGTCAGCTTGATCCGGATTTCCTCATAGCCAGGCGATACCGTATCGTCGAGCCCGAGAAGTCCTCGCAAATCCAAATCGCCTTCAAGCTGAGTCGACAGCTCTTTCACATGGATTCCCCGCGCCATGGCGTGAAGTACGAACGTGGTCGTCACGCATCCTGCCAGAGCGTGGAGCAGAAACTCGACGGGGTTGCCACCCTCGTTATTCCCGAGCAATACGGGTGGCTCGCCGTTGGTGAAAACAAAGTCCGCGGTGCGTGAGTCATCCTCGCGTCCGACGCCGTAAAAGTCGCGAATCGTCGAGCGGTTCATTCCGCCGGTGATCCAGGAGTTTTTGGCCCGAAACTGGAACTTGGCGAGCGCCGCATCCGCTTTGATAGCGTCGATAGTCTCTCGAGCGGCTTGGACATCGAGGCCGTTGATTTCGGTCTGGTTGTTTGATGCCATTTGTGGGTCCGTCATAGTTTTGTCTCCTAAATATCAGCGGCTTGCATCGCCTTTTTTGAAACGACAGGATCGCCGCTCCCGCGTATAGGCAAAAAATAGAGATGGACAATGACGACGGTCAGATCGATTTTCTCCAAAAAAGGTCTATTTGTGCCAAAATAAGACCAGGCTGAGAGACATGGACAAGAAGAGCCCATCGGCCGTGGAGGCCTTGATCGTGGCTGTACCCGAAACGGCAGGTTCAGCGCTGTACGGCATGATCGACGTCCTGGCATCCACAGGTCAGATCTGGCAGCAGCTTGTCGGTCGCGAGTCCTCAGGCCATTTGATCAAGCCGAGGATCGTATCGCTATCCGTGGCGCCCTTTGTCTGCGGCCATGGGATTCCAATCCATCCGGATGTCGGGCTCCAGTCGGACCCGTCAGCAGACATTGTGATCTTGCCGGAGATGTGGCTCGCGCCAGACGACGATATGCGGGGGCGTTACCCCGAATTGCTCGACTGGATCCGCCGCCGCTACAAGTCTGGCAGTTCCATCTACTCGGCGTGTTCCGGTTCGATTTTGTTGGCCGCCAGTGGCTTGCTGGCTGGGCGGGAGGCGACGTCTCATTGGGGCTATGAAGACTTGTTCCGTACGAGCTATCCGGACGTGCATTTCAGAGCCGAACCGAACCTTGCTTTTGCTGACTCGGCCGGCCGGATTGTCACCGCCGGTGGAACTACGTCGTGGCACGACCTCGCCATCCACATCATTTCCCGTTACTGCAGTCCAGGTGAGGCCTTGCGTATCGCGAAGGTCTATCTCCTAAAATGGCACAGCGAAGGCCAGCTTCCCTACGCAAGCCTCGTGCGCCGCCAATCGCACGCCGACTCGGTCGTCCGGTCGTGCGAGGATTGGTTGGAGGACCATTACTGTGAGCCGGGCGTATTAGCCAGCGCAGTAGACAGAGCGAAGATACCGGAAAGAACACTGAAGCGACGTTTCAAAACGGCTACCGGGGCGACACTGCTCCAATACATCCAGAACCTTCGCCTTGAAGAAGCAAAGCGTCTTCTCGAAACCGAGACGTTCCCGATAGAGGATATTTCGAACCGCATCGGATACGAGAACATAGCTTTTTTCCGTAGACTCTTTCGGCGGAGTACGGGTCTGACGCCAGGGCAATATCGTCGTATGTTTCGACCCGTCGCCGATGCCAACAAACTGCCGGCATACGCGGACACATCCACAAGCATGTCCGCTTTGGGTCGCTAGCCGAGAGTATTGAGAGGATCAGAGGGGTCCGTTTTACCCCTCAAAGCAGACACTGGGAGCATAGTCTGTTCTGCTCACGTTTGCGAACCCGTGCTTGCGCGACTTCAGGCTGACGTTGCAATAAGTCTTGGGATCAGCCAAGAAACGGAAAACATTAAAGATTATGGCGGTGAGGCAGACATCTGCGAACCCGTCTCTGACGCCCATTCCCTGTTCGGCGGGAAAATACACGGAAATCTGCGGATTCAGGCCCTGAAAACGACCGTCGGTGCGGCTTTTCCGCATGTAAATCAATAGGGAAGGGCGCCTTTTCCCTAAACACGAAAACAGAGTATTTTTCTTGAGGAACAGGGAATCGTTCTGGGCCTATTAGGGAGCATTCCAGGCGGGATCAGAGGCGCTGATAGTGCGGCGCACAAATATTCTTGACTTCCATTGTGCAGTGCACCATATTCTTTCCTATCAGGATGAAAACCCTCGCTAATCCGTAGGAGGAACCCAAATGTTTGAACCGCTGCAAAAGACAACTGAGGAACTTCAGAAGGCTGGTCAGGCCAACTATGACGCCGTCGTCCGCGCTTATGGCGAGGCATCCAAGAGCTTTCAGGCGATCGGCCAGGAATTGAACGACTACACCAAGAGCTCTTTTGAGAACGCGACCCGCGCTTGGGAGCAGTTGGTTGAAGCTAAGTCGCTCGAGCGCGCCCTCGAAATCCAGACAAACTACGCCAAGAAGGCCTATGAAAACTGGACGGCTGAGGTCTCGAAAATCGGTGAGATGTACCAGGCTGCTGCCAGCGATGCGTACAAGCCCTTCGAAAAGGCTTTTACGAAGCCCGTTTCGTAAACTGCGCGTCACGAAGCACATCCAAAAGACCCGGGCGCCTAAGTCGCCCGGGTTTTTTCATGCCCATCGCTAATCACACATCAGCGGCTGAAGGGTCTCCATCGGACCGGATCACAAGCTGGTCGATAGGAACGCGTTCTACTCGGCGCTTACGCAGCGTTGCCTTTTACATACCGCTCGGATCACAGGTAATCTCTTTGGGGACGCGTCCAACGAGTGAACTTTGGTCGGTGTCAGCCAGGAACGCGACGGCGCGCCACCCTCCTAGGGGCGCATGAGAGCCGAGCGAGAGAGACCGTTTAACGAAACGAACCCAATTGCTGCAGCGCACGCTTCACTGTCCGCGAAGAGCGATAAGTCGGCTTTTCCACTAGAAGTGTTTTCGCGTTGTCATCTAGTGCACTTGCTAGGCATCGAAAGCTCATCTCAGACATGGTTCTACTGCCGACGCACGCCATAAGGAAAGCAGTGCGGCAGAGACCCTCAGTTTACGCCCCAGACAACGTTACCAGCTACCGCGCCCGAGGATGTCAGCGTACTAGCCCCGAGAAACGCCAGACAGTTCGCAAGGACCTAGTGCTTACCAGCGTGTATTGTATGAGTAGCTTAGCTCATGGCGGTGGGGGCAGTCTTCTGCGAACCCGTCTCTTATCGCCCGTTCCCTGTTAGCCGGGAAAATACAGGGAAATTTGCCCACAAAAGTGCAAGATGCGAGCTCAGTCGCGGC
>JARFRF010000152.1 GCA_029287395.1 Methyloceanibacter sp.
GAGGCATGAGCGAGGCGGCGTCTATGCCGGCCACGACGAAGGTCGGGACAGCCGGCTTGCGGTCCGGCAACGACGGCAGCGGCGGCTCTGGAATGCGGACGCCGTCGGTCCGGCACCGGAAAGCGACCTTCTCTTCGACCGACAAGTAATCACGGACCTGCTCGATTTTCTCCAGGTCGTGAAGGTGCTCTTTCACCCAATCAGGCCCGCCCCTCAGGGCTGCTCTGACTGTCGCCGTCAACAGTGCTTTTTCTTGTGTTTTGAGTGCCTTACACTCTTCCGCTTCCAATGGCTCAGCATTCGCCGTCGCGCACCGCATAGCGAGCGCGGCAAGTAGCATTACTGCCATTGGACGCAGTTTCGTCATCGGCCTCCCAAGCGACTCGTGGCCCCCCTGCCCTCATCGTCATGGCAGGATGCAGAACAATACTCGATTTGCAAGCTCGGACCCAGGCTTATCGTACTCGTGGGTCAGGCCGCGCTCCCAGCGTAAACCGACAGTATTTCATAGAAATCCGCGGCTTTCAGGCTCGCGCCGCCAACGAGTGCGCCATTTACATCGGGGACAAATAATAGATCAGCTGCATTGGTTGGTTTCACCGACCCGCCATACAGGATCCTCATGGCGCCCGCTTCCGAAGCACCCGTCATTTGGCCGAGAACAGACCGAATGAGGCCGTGCACCTGAGCAACCTCGGGTGGCGTCGGCGTGAGGCCGGTGCCAATCGCCCACACGGGCTCATATGCAATGACCGTGTTTTGCACGCGGGCGCCTTCAGGAACTGAGCCCTCAAGCTGGCTTCTGAGGACATCGAGCGTTTTCCCGTCCCTATACTGGGCCCCCGTTTCACCGATGCAGATTATTGCCATCAGGTCCGCTCTGTAGGCGGCCAGCGCCTTCGCATGAACCAGAGAGTCTGTCTCACCACAATCGATCCGGCGCTCGGAGTGGCCGACGATTACGGCCATCGCACCCGCATCTGCCAGCATTTCGGCGGAAATGTCGCCTGTATGGGCGCCGGATTTCAGCGGATGGCAGTCCTGCGCGCCAAGCAAGATCGTCGAACCTTCAAGGACCTCCCGCGCTCGGGTGAGCAGCGTTGCGGGCGGACACATCATCACATCCGCCTCAGGAATGGGCGTCGTCTCAAGGTGCTTACGGAGCGCCGAAAGCTCTGACAACGAACTGCTCAGTCCGTTCATCTTCCAATTCCCAGCAACAAGCGGCCTGATTGCGGTCACCATTCCCCCCAGTTTGCGCGAAAAATATTGCCTAAAGAGCACGATTTCCTTTGCTCGTGTGTGTTGCCGCA
The DNA here is from genome assembly GCA_029287395.1 of Methyloceanibacter sp. Taxonomy (GTDB): domain Bacteria; phylum Pseudomonadota; class Alphaproteobacteria; order Rhizobiales; family Methyloligellaceae; genus Methyloceanibacter. Next base: position 1,314 of record JARFRF010000152.1, read on the forward strand.
CCAGCGCTGTCTACCTATGATGCGCGCCGCGCTTGGCGGCCGTAACATCGGATGCTGAAGCGGATTTGGCAATTCATGAATAAGAAGGTTTTCGAGGCGTGGCACTCGACACATTGCGCAAAGGCGCAGCACGAACGTTCGGTTTGATTCTCGTCGCCCTCCTGGTGGTAAGCTTCGCTGTCTGGGGTATCGCGGACATCTTTACGGGATACGGCAGGCAGACCCTTATTGAGGTCGGCGATACCGAGATCTCGCCGGAGGACTATCAACGGGTTCAGCAGGAGGTTCTGCGCGCGATGAGCCAGGATGCTGGCCGCGCCCTCAGTTTACAAGAAGCGCGAGCCGCGGGTCTCGATCAACGCGTCTTGGAGCGGCTGGTTGGTGGTGCGGCCGTAGACACGCATGCCAAGCAGCTTGGTCTCAGCATCAGTGACGAGACGCTCCTTGCACAGATTATGGATGATCCGTCGTTTCAGGACGCCGCCGGAAACTTCAGCCCCCTCGCATTCCAGACAGCTTTGCGCAATATCGGCATGAGCGAAGCTGGCTATCTTCAAACGCTGCGTGAGCAGACGCTTCGGCGGCAGCTGCTCATCACTGTTGGCGAAGTCGCGAGTAGTCCCAAAGTTATCATCGACGCATTGAATCGCTTCAATGAAGAGCGGCGGGTGTTGAACTATGTGCTTGTTCCAAAGACCGCGGCAGAGGCCGTCGGCGACCCTACAGAACAAGATTTGAAGACCTACTACGAGAACAACAAGCAGCTCTTCACCCAGCCCGAATACCGAAAAGTCGCACTCATTGCCGTTACACCGGAAACCGTCAGGGACGAGCTGGATATCAGCGAAGCGGACATCAAGGGCACGTACGATTTGAAGAAGGATACGCTCGGTCAGGCCGAGATGCGCCGTGTACAACAGATTGCACTGCCTAACATGGAGGAAGCGGAGAAGATCGCCGAAAAGATTTCCTCCGGTACGGACTTCGTAGATGCGGCCGAGGAGCTGGGCTTGAGTGAGTCCGATATCGACCTGGGATTAGTCGAGAAGAAGGACCTCGCCGACTCAATCGTGGCCGAGCAGGCCTTCGCGCTCGAACAGGATCAGGTCAGCAAGCCCGTGACAGGAAAGCTGGGCGGTGTCGTATTGCTCCGGGTGACAGAAATTGTCGAGGGCAAGATCCCAACCTATGAAGAGGCCAAGGGCGACATAGAGGAGGAACTTGTCAAAGAGCGCGCCTCAGGTGCCATCTTCGATCTGCACGACGAGGTTGAAGACGAGCTAGCGTCCGGCGCGACGCTTGAAGAGACCGCCGGCAAGCTCAAAATTGAATACGTCGTTGTCGATCAAGTCGATCGTACGGGACGAAAGCCCGACGGCTCGATGCTCGAAGCGCCGGCGCAAACAGAGCTTCTGAACGGGGTCTTTGTGACCGACGCCGGTATTGAGAACGATCCAATCGATGCACGGGACGAAGGTGTGGTTTGGTATGAGGTTCTGGGGATCACGCCCGAGACGCTGAGCCCATTCGAGGACGTCCGCTCGGAAGTCGAAAAGGGCTGGCGTCAGGAAGCAACGCGCAATCAGGTTAAGGCCTTCACGGAGAAGCTTCTCAGCGAACTGAATGCTGGCTCGAAGTCGCTTGAAGATGTCGCAAAAGAACTTGGCCAAGAGGTGCTGCCGACATCTGCGCTCAAGCGCGACGACATCACTGTCAACGTCCTACCGGCTGCGGTCCAGCAGGCGTTCTCGCTACCCAGGGGTGGATTCGGTTCGGCGGCATCCGGGGTCGATGAAGGTCGGATCGTGTTCAAAGTGGACGATATCGTCGAACCGCCGGAGGTCGATCCACGGGCGCTCGGGCAGCTAAACTCACGGATTGCACTGCTCTACAGCGAAGACATTATCGCGGAGTACTTCAGCGAGCTTGAGCAGACCTACGGCGTGCAGATTAATCGCCCAGCTCTAGCACGACTTACGGGTAGCGGCGAGGAGCTATGAGTTCGGCTCCGGCTTCGGTGAGTGCGCCCCTGCCGGATCTTGGCGCGGCGTCGATGGAGCCAGACTTCGTGACTTTCGCAAGGGTCTACGACGAGGGCTTGCCGCAGGTCGTGTGGACGCGCCTTGTTGCGGACCTCGAAACACCTGTCTCCGCGATGCTCAAGATCGCCGACGAACGGCCCAACAGTTTTTTGTTCGAGTCGGTTGAGGGCGGGTCCAATCGTGGCCGCTACTCAATTATCGGCTGTGAGCCGGATTTGATTTGGCGAGCACGAGGCAACAAGGCCGAAGTCAATCGAAATCCGCAATCCGACCCTGATGTATTCGCGCCTCAATCGGAGCCCCCGCTCGATAGCCTTCGGTCTCTGTTAGCCGAATCCAGAATTGCCCTACCCGATGCATTACCCCCCATGGCTGCCGGGATCTTCGGCTACATGGGTTACAACACGGTGCGGCTAATCGAGGCTTTGCCGGATGGGCAAGCCGATGACTTAGGTCTTCCGGACAGTATCCTCGTCCGCCCCACGCTGATTGTTGTCTTCGACAGTGTGAAAGACGAGCTCTGTGTCGTTACGCCCGTTCGGCCGGCACCTGGTGTTAGCGCGAAGGCCGCTTATGCGCGTGCTGGAGAACGCCTCAATGTTATTATAGACCGGCTCGACAGGCCCCTGCCTCATAAGCCAGATATTGCCGAGGATGTGCCGCACCCGGCGCCGCGTTCCATGACTTCGCCGGATGCCTACAAGGCTAAAGTCGCGCAAGCGAAGGAGTACATTGCCGCAGGGGATGTTTTCCAGGTCGTGCTCAGCCAGCGCTTCGAGGCCCCTTTCGAGCTTCCGTCATTCTCGCTGTATCGAGCACTCAGGCGGGTCAACCCGTCTCCGTTTCTCTACTATTTGAATTTCGGTGACTTCGCGGTGGTGGGGTCCAGTCCCGAGATTCTGGTGCGCGTCAGAAAAGGCGACGTCACGATCCGGCCCATTGCCGGCACCCGCCCCCGCGGCAAAACGCCGGAGGAGGATCAGGCCTTGGCCAAAGACCTCCTCGCCGACGCCAAGGAATGCGCCGAGCATCTGATGCTGCTTGATCTTGGGCGCAACGATGTCGGCCGCGTTGCGGAAGTTGGAAGTGTCCAGGTCACAGAGAGCTTCTTCTTGGAATACTACAGCCAAGTGATGCATATCGTATCGAACGTGGCCGGAAAGCTGTCACCGAAATACGACTCGGTTGATGCACTTATGGCCGGCTTTCCCGCCGGCACGGTGTCCGGCGCCCCGAAGGTCCGCGCCATGGAGATCATCGACGAGTTGGAGGAGTCTGCGCGGGGCATCTACGCGGGCTGTGTCGGCTATTTCTCGGCCGATGGTGAGATGGATAGTTGCATCGTGTTGCGGACCTCTGTGGTGAAGGACGGCGTAATGTATGTCCAGGCGGGAGCTGGTATCGTTGCAGACTCCGTTCCGGAGAACGAACAGATTGAATGCGTTAATAAGGCCGGGGCCCTGTTCAAAGCCGCGGATGAGGCTGTACGGTTCGCGGCGCGGGCTAAACGCGGCCAGTAGGCGAACACTTGGAGGTCTAGACCATGCTTACCCTCAGCCTCCTGCGCCATGCCAAATCCAGTTGGAAGAACCCTGCCCTGCCAGATCGAGAGCGGCCGTTGAATGCGCGCGGCATGGGCGACGCGCCCGCAATGGGTCGAACAATGTCCGAACGCGGGATCGACCCAGAGCTCGTTTTGTGCTCTTCGGCGCAACGGACCGTCGACACGCTGGCCCTCGTCCTGCCCGAGCTCAAGATCGAGCCGAAAGTGATCTACGAAGATGCGCTCTACCATGCGAGTCCCGACGAGATGCTTGATATGCTGCGCGGCCTGCAACCCGGTGCCCGGAGCGTTCTACTCATCGGTCACAATCCAGAGATTCAGGCGCTCGCTCTTGGCCTGGTTGGCTCCGGACCAAAGGAACTGCGCGATCGCCTGGGGGAGAAGTACCCAACGGCGGGACTCGCGGTAATCAACTTCACGGCTGGTCTTTGGTCGAGTGTCGATGCGGGAAGCGGAAGCTTGTCCTTGTTCTTGGTCCCTCGAGATGTCCGAGGTGACGGCGACCAGTAGTGGCTAGCTGGTCTTGACGGCGCATTGGCGCGAGGCATAACTGAGCCCATGCTGACACTGATCGATAACTACGACAGCTTCACCTACAACCTCGTTCACTATTTGGGAGAATTGGGCGCGGAAACCCGAGTCTACCGAAATGACAAGGTGACCGTCGAGGAAGTGCTCTCAGAAGGGCCGGAAGCGATCGTGCTGTCACCGGGGCCTTGCGATCCCGACCGCGCGGGCATTTGCCTCGAGCTGGTCCAGCGCGCTGGACCAGTCGTGCCGATTTTGTGCGTTTGTCTTGGCCATCAAACCATCGGGCAGGTCTATGGCGGCAAAGTCGTACGCGCCCCCTATCTGATGCACGGGAAACTCTCAAAGGTCCAACACACGGGCAAAGGCATTTTTGCCGGGTTGCCGCAGGATTTTTCGGCAACCCGCTATCATTCTCTTGTCGTTGAACGCGAGAGCCTGCCGGACGAGCTGATCGTGACGGCAGAGACTCCGGACGGCATCATTATGGGCATGCAGCATACAGACCATCCCGTGCATGGGGTTCAGTTCCATCCGGAGAGCATTGCCTCCGAGTACGGACACCAATTGCTCGCAAACTTTTTGGATTTTGCGCGCGTAGAGCGGCGCAGCCGCGGTTTGCCTGAGAGAGATTCGGCCGGTGTCATCTAGTTCCCTGTCGGCACCCGAAAGCAGTTCCACCGGGCTGCAGGCTGCGATCAAAGCCGTTTCTCAAGGTCAGACCTTGTCCCAGATGGAATCTGCAATGGCCTTTGAGGTCATTATGTCGGGACAAGCCACCGAAGCTCAGATTGCTGCGCTCGTGATGGGAATGCACGTGCGCGGCGAGACCGTCGACGAGATAGCCGGCGCGGCACGGGTGCTTCGCTCCAAGGCTTTGCAGGTCAATGCCCCACCTGAGGCGATCGATACGTGCGGCACGGGCGGTGATGCAAAGGGCACGCACAACATCTCAACCTGCTCCGCGTTTGTGGTGGCAGGCGCCGGTGTGCCAGTAGCCAAGCATGGCAACAAGTCGATTTCATCGCGCTCGGGGTCGGCGGACGTGCTTGCTGCTCTTGGCGTCAATCTCGACTGTCCGCCCGAGACGATCGAGAGCTGTATCGCGGAGTGCGGCTTGGGTTTCATGTTCGCACCGGCGCATCATTCTGCCATGCGTCATGTCGCAAAGGTGCGCGGTGAGCTCGGGGTGCGGACCATCTTTAATCTGTTGGGTCCATTAGCCAATCCTGCATCAACGAAATATCAGATCGTCGGTGTGTTCAACGCAAAATGGGTGGAGCCGATCGCAAAAGTGCTCGGCTTGCTCGGCGTGGAGCGTGCCTGGGTTGTGCACGGCTTAGATGGTCTTGACGAATTGACAACCACCACCGTTAGCGAGGTGGCGCTTCTCGACGCCGGCAATGTCACAACGTTTCGCGTTTCTCCGCGCAATGCCGGTTTGCCCGATGCGGCGCCGGAGGACTTGATCGGTGGCGATGCAGGAGAAAACGCAGCACATATCCGTGCGGTGTTGCAGGGGAATGAGGGTCCGATCAGAGACATCGTTCTGTTCAATGCCGCCGCGGCCTTGTTGGTCGCGGGCAAGGTCAAAACGCTGCGCGAAGGCGTGGCGTTAGCCGCCGATTCCATCGATAGCGGAAAGGCCATCCGGGTTTTGGAGGCGCTTGTTACGCGCACCAATGCTAAGGTGGATGGATAGGAAGACCTCATGGCAACCGTGCTCGACAAAATTCTGGCCTACAAGCGCGATGAGGTTGCGGCCGCGAAACAAATGCGTTCAGAGCAGGACTTGCGGTCGCAAATTGACCCAAGCGACAAGCCCAGAGCCTTTGCTGGCGCCTTGAAGGCGCGCATGCAGGCAGGTGGCTTCGGCCTTATTGCCGAAATCAAGAAAGCCAGCCCCTCCAAGGGGCTTATCCGTGCCGACTTCGATCCGCCGACGCTGGCCGTCGCCTACGAGGCCGGCGGTGCAGCGTGTCTGTCGGTTTTGACGGACGCCCCCTCGTTTCAGGGCAATCCGGAGTTTCTGACCATGGCGCGTGCGGCCTGTTCACTGCCCGCGTTGCGTAAGGACTTCATTGTCGATCCCTATCAAGTCCTTGAGGCACGTGTCTTAGGCGCGGATTCTATCCTGATCATCATGGCCGCCGTTGATGATGCGCTCGCACGCGATCTTGAGGAAACGGCGCAGGATCTCGGCATGGATGTGCTCGCTGAGGTCCATGATGAAGCGGAGCTCGAGCGTGCTCTAAAGCTGCGCACAGAGTTGATTGGTATCAATAACCGAAACCTCAAAACGTTCGACACGACGCTGGAGACCACTGAGCGTCTCGCACCCGGTGTTGCGGCGGAGCGCGTGGTCGTCTCGGAAAGCGGGATCTTCAACCATCAAGATCTTACGCGGCTGGGCGAAGCCGGCGTTCGGACGTTCCTGGTTGGAGAAAGCCTAATGCGTCAGAGCGATGTAGCTGCTGCGACGCGCGCATTGCTGACGGGCAATGCGAGCGCTGCCGAGGCTGCGCAATGAGCAGCCGGCTGTCACACCTGAATGCCCGTGGCGAGGCGCACATGGTTGATGTGTCCGAGAAACCCATCACCTCAAGAACTGCAGTTGCGGAAGGCTACGTGACCATGGCGCCAGCGACGCTCGACATGATTCTCGATGGCACGGCGCCGAAGGGCGACGTCTTGGCGACGGCGCGGATCGCCGGCATCATGGGCGCGAAGAAAACGTCTGAACTCATTCCGCTTTGCCACGCTCTGGCGCTCTCCAACGTCCTTGTTGAGTTTTCGCCCGACCGTGCGAACTCCAGTCTGCGAGTTGAAGCGATCGCGAAGGTCGACGGCAAGACAGGCGTTGAAATGGAGGCCCTGACGGCGGTCTCGGTGGCCTGTCTTGCGCTCTATGATATGTGTAAGGCCGTGGATCGGAGCATGAGCTTCTCCGGAATACGGCTGATCGAGAAGACGGGCGGCAGGTCCGGCACTTTCCGCGCGCCCTAGGTAATGGCCCCCGTTTCCGTCAAGGATGCATTAGATCGAGCCGTTCAGGGACTGGCCCCGCTCGATGTCGAACGCGTTCCCGTACCGCAGGCCGCGGGTCGGGTGCTGGCGGCAGATCTCGTCGCGACACTCACACAGCCGCCTTTCGATGCTTCGGCCATGGATGGCTATGCTGTTCGGGCGACCGATGTGGCCACGCTGCCCCGAACACTTTCCCTCGTTGGTCGATCCGTCGCCGGCGCACGTTACGACGGCCTGCTTATGCCGGGCGAGGCAGTGCGGATTTTCACCGGCGCTCCGGTTCCGGAGGGCGCCGACACCATCGTTATTCAGGAGGACACTGAGGAGCGGGGCGAAAGCGTGTTGATCAAGGGCAGCCAACCTGAGCCTTACATTCGCCCGCGCGGACAGGACTTCAAGGAGGGCGACAAGCTGTTGACGGCGGGAACACGTTTGGGCGCCCGCGTTCTCATGCTTGCCGCGGCAATGAACTATGCCGAGTTGCCAGTTCGTAAGAGACCCCGGGTGGCAGTCCTTTCGACTGGCGATGAACTTCGAGAGCCTGGAAGCCATCTCGACCCTGACGAGATCGTAGCGTCGGTCAGCTTTGGGATTGCCGCTCTTATCGAAGCTTCGGGTGGTGAGCCTATCAATCTTGGGATTGCTGCCGATGACGAGCGCGCACTAGCAGATGCGATTGCGCAGGGTGCCAACGCGGACATCCTTGTGACGATTGGCGGCGCCTCAGTTGGTGAGCGCGATCTCGTCCATGGGGCGCTGACGCAAGCAGGGCTCCAGCTCGACTTTGCCAAGGTCGCCATGCGGCCTGGGAAACCGACATTTGCGGGGCGCCTCGGCTCAACACGAGTTCTAGGCCTACCTGGCAATCCTGTTTCAGGGCTCGTATGCGCCATCGTTTTCTTGCGGCCGATGTTGCGCGCGCTTTTAGGCGAGGCTGGTGAAGACGTCACGCAAGTTGCAAGGCTGGGCAAGCCAATGGGCAAATGCAATTGGCGCCAGACTTATCATCGGGCCACAAGCGTGGTCGCCGAAGACGGCACGCGCACAGTCTGGCCCCTGCCCTCGCAAGACTCGTCGCTGATGAGCGCGCTGACTCGCGCGGACTGCCTCATTGTGCAACCGCCGAATTCCCCCGCCGTTCCTGAGGGCGAGATCGTCAACGTCCTGCCGCTCCCGGTCTAGTTAACCATCCGGCAACCCGAATCAATCGAACAAAACGCGATCAAAAACGCAGCAAGATGCTCGACTTGCCTAGTTCATCTTGCAGAACACAAATAGAACATCTATAATGTTCATGTTTTGTACAATTGTGACAATGCCCAGCCCGATTGGGGTCTGACCCGGCCTGGTTGAGCTTAGTCCGAGTGCTCGAGAAGGGGGCCAGATGCTCACACCGAAGCAAAAAGAGCTTCTCATGTTTATTCATGAGCGTTTGAAGGAGTCGGGCGTTCCGCCATCATTCGACGAAATGAAGGATGCTTTGGATCTTCGGTCCAAATCGGGCATTCATCGGCTCATTACGGCGCTTGAAGAGAGAGGTTTCCTGCGTCGCCTGCCTCACAGGGCGCGCGCTATGGAGATTATCAAGCTTCCCGAATCGGTTCCGCAAAGCGTTGCGGCGCGTGAGCGCGGCTTCTCGCCGAGCGTGATTGAAGGAAGTCTCGGTCGATCGGGCATGCCCGCGGGAGACGCGGCCCCGGACGGGCAGACTGTCGCGTTGCCAATCATGGGCCGAATTGCCGCCGGCGTGCCTGTCGAGGCCATTCAAACCAAGCTCGATACGATTGAGGTGCCGCCAGAACTTCTCGCGAAAGGCGAACACTATGCGCTTGAGGTCAAGGGCGACTCTATGATCGAGGCCGGCATTCTGGAAGGCGACACGATCATCGTTCGTCAGTGCGACGAAGCCAGCACTGGTGACATTGTTGTCGCCCTCGTGGACGAGGAGGAAGCCACGCTCAAGCGGCTGCGCCGACGGGGCAATTCCATTGCGCTAGAAGCGGCCAATCCCGCTTATGAAACCCGGATCTTTGGACCTGACCGGGTGCGCGTCCAAGGGCGGCTCGTTGGCCTCATCCGTCGTTACTAGCGGTTTCTGCGCCTAGTCTTGGGCGGGTTCTGATCACGGACGCCTCCCGCGGCGCTCGGCGACCGTCTCGGTTCGGATCGGCTGCCCGTCATCGGGCCGCCAGTCCGAGCTGTTTCTTGCGTATGGCATGCCCCCCCGCGCTTACCCATGTCGAACGCTTATGCTACACCGTCGCGCTAGGGCTTTACTTCTCCATTTCTCTGCCATCCCATTCGGCTCAATACTTCACCGATGACCGAGACCGTTGTCACGCGATTTGCGCCGTCACCGACGGGCTTCCTCCATATTGGCGGTGCGCGCACCGCGCTCTTTAACTGGCTGTTCGCTAAGGCTCATGGCGGCAAGATGCTGCTTCGTATCGAGGACACGGACCGCGCTCGATCCACCGAAGAAGCCATCCAGGCCATTTTGGACGGCCTACGTTGGCTGGAGCTCGACTGGGAGGGTGAGCCCGTCTACCAGTTCGCTCGTGCGGAGCGCCACCGGGACGTTGCCGACAAGCTCCTAGCCGACGGCAAAGCCTATCGCTGCTATGCGACCCCTGAAGAGTTGCAGGCTATGCGAGATAAGGCGCGCGCCGAGGGTAACTCGCCGGGCTACGACGGGACTTGGCGCGATCGGGATCCTGCCCTCGCACCGGACGGCATAGCGCCTGCAATTCGCTTCAAGGCACCATGCGAAGGCGAGACGATTATCGAAGATCGTGTGCAAGGCCGCGTGACATTTGCGAATAAGGATCTGGATGATTTCGTCATCTTGCGCAGCGATGGCTCCCCGACCTACATGCTGTCCGTCGTGGTCGACGACCACGACATGGGTATCACCCACGTCGTCCGAGGCGACGACCACCTCACAAACGCCGCTCGACAGACCCAGCTTTTTGAGGCACTCGATTGGCAGGCGCCGATCTATGCTCATGTTCCGCTTATCCACGGTCCTGATGGCGCCAAGCTGTCCAAACGCCACGGCGCCCTTGGTGTTGAAGCGTATCGCGAGATGGGCTACCTGCCCGTAGCGCTGCGTAATTACCTCGTGCGGCTTGGCTGGAGCCACGGCAACGCGGAGATCATTTCCACCGACGAAATGATCTCCTGGTTCAATCTAGAAGCCATCGGGCGGTCCCCCGCCCGTTTTGATTTCACAAAATTGGAGAGTCTCAATCGCCACTACCTGCGTGCTATGTCAGACGAGGAGATTGTGAGTCATTTGAAGGCGCTGGTGCCTCATCTTCCGAACGCGGACGACCTGCTAGATCGGATTGGCGATGAGGGCTGGGACCAACTCGAACGCGCGATGCCGGGCTTGAAGGAACGTGCCAAGACCCTCGTCGATCTTCTGGAGAGTGCTGAGTACCTCTTCTTAAAGCGTCCACTCGCGCCCGATGAAAAGGCATCCAAACTTCTTGATCGCGATGGTCAGGAGACCTTGGCGCAGCTGCTTCCGGAGTTGCAGTCCGTCGACCCTTGGAACGTGACAGAAGTTGAGAATTGCCTTCGGGCGTTCGCCGAACGGACAGACCGAAAGCTCGGTAAAGTCGCGCAACCCTTACGTGCAGCGCTGACGGGGCGTACCACATCCCCCGGTATCTTTGATGTGCTCGATGTGCTAGGGCGCGAAGAGGCAGTGGCTCGCATTGTGGACCAAACCAAACACTCGTGAAATGCGTAACATTTATGCAGCGCGCCGTGTTGCACTGCGATAGAATCAGCGCAAAAATGCGGCAACGCAAAATTTTGAGTGTCTGCCCTACGGTGGCGTCAGTGGTTCTATTCGACCATGCGCCTTATCCGCCGGTCCGTTATGTCCAGGAGGTTTTGAGATGAGTATCGCAGAAAAGCTTGACCACAACGCTGTGGACGAAGCGGCTATCTCTCTCCGCGGTAGCGAGCATGCGATGCCTGTGCGATCCGGTACGCTGGGGCCCGATGTGATCGATATCACGTCTCTATATGGGCGCACGGGGTGTTTCACCTACGATCCCGGCTTTACGTCCACGGCAAGCTGCGAATCCAAGATCACCTTCATCGATGGCGATAAAGGGGTCCTCCTGTATCGGGGCTACCCGATCGACGAGCTTGCGGAGAACACGACTTTCCTGGAAACGGCGTATCTGTTGCTCTACGGCGAGCTCCCCACCAGGGAACAATACGAAGACTTCACGATCCGCATCACGCGCCACACGATGCTTCATGAACAGATGAATCGTTTCTTCTCCGGCTTCCGCCGGGATGCGCATCCCATGGCGATCATGGTGGGTGTTGTTGGCGCGTTGTCGGCCTTCTACCACGACTCACTAAACATCCATGATCCTTGGCAGCGTGAGATGGCGAGCATCCGCATGATTGCAAAGATGCCGACCATCGCTGCCATGGCCTACAAATATTCGATTGGCCAGCCGTTCATCTATCCGAAGAACGATTTGGACTATTCGGCCAATTTCATGCGGATGTGCTTTGCGGTGCCGTGCGAGGAGTATAAGGTTGATCCCGTTCTGACCCGAGCGATGCGCCGCATCTTTATTCTACATGCGGATCATGAGCAGAACGCATCTACATCCACGGTCCGCCTCGCCGGTTCGTCCGGCGCCAATCCGTTCGCTTGTATCTCAGCCGGTATCGCGTGCTTGTGGGGTCCGGCCCATGGTGGCGCGAACGAGGCGGCGCTCATGATGCTTCAGGAAATTGGATCGGTCGACCGAATTCCCGAGTATGTGCAGCGCGCCAAGGACAAGGACGACCCCTTCCGCCTGATGGGATTCGGGCATCGGGTCTACAAGAACTACGATCCGAGAGCCAAAATCATGCAGAAGACCTGTCATGAGGTCCTCGGCGCCGTGGGTCACGAAGATGATCCAATCCTGAAAGTTGCTATGGAGCTTGAGAAGATCGCTCTCTCTGACGACTATTTCATTGAGAAGAAACTGTATCCAAATATCGACTTTTATTCCGGCATCACGCTAAAGGCCCTCGGGTTCCCGACTGAAATGTTCACGGTGCTATTCGCGCTTGCACGAACTGTCGGTTGGATCGCGCAGTGGAAAGAAATGGTTGAGGATCCTTCTCAGCGGATCGGCCGTCCGAGGCAGCTGTACACGGGCGCTATGGAGCGCGCCTTTGTGCCGATGTGTAATCGCTAGAGATCGGTCGAAGGACTACGTGTCGCTCTCATCCCAGGGAGCGCCGTAGAGAAAGATTTTCCGTTCGTTGGCAATCTCGATCGTACGATTGTATTCGGTAATGAGCACGTGTTGCGCTGCTACGGCAATGCCCGAGAGTCCAGCCTCAGCGGCCTTCACCATGGTTTGTGGACCAATCGTTGGCATGTCGACGCGCTCTTCTTGGCCGGGCTTCGGCGCTTTCACCAGCACGCCTTTCCCAGTCCCATGACTGCGGCCGCGGCGCTTGATTTCCGCACAGCGCTCAAGCATTGCGTCTGTGCCCTCGGCTGCTTCCACAGCCAAGACGTAACCGCCCGATACAACTGCCGCCTGGCCGATATCCAACGTACCCAGTGTACGGACGACATCAAAAGCAATCGCCATGTCCACCTCGTCTTCGGCTGAGGGCGAACGTCGACTGAGAGCTCCCTCGGGTACGAGAAGCTCGGGCAGAACATCTCCTGCACCGTGCACCCGGTAGCCCTTCTGTTCGAAGAACTGGACTATCCGCGACAGCACATGGTCGTCGCCGCCCTTGCGAAGGCTGAGGAGAAACGGCAATGCTTTCAGCGCACCGAGATCGATCCGGATATTCCTGAGGTCCGGGCGGCTGACGCCACCGATAATCACGAGATCATTGCAGTTGTTTGATTCCAATGCTGTGAAGACTTTCCCCACCTCACCCCACTTGATCCAGGTGTGCGGAAAGCGTTCGATTTCAGGGTCGGCTTCGCCTTCGATCCCGACAATGTGTACGGGCAAGTCGTCTGCTTCTGCGGCATCCGCAATAAAGGTGGGCAAGGAACCGCGCCCGGCTATGATGCCGAGCGGTCCGGTGACGTTTGTTGTCTTGAGCAAGTTGGTTTGCTCACTCTCAACGGCTTGGCGTTGCGACATTGCTAGGGATGCAGAATTGGCGATCCGTATCGCTCTTGATGAAGTCGATGATTTGACGGGCGAGTTCATTGGTCGAAAACATCGCTTCGACGTCCTCGAGCTGCTCCTTCATAGTTCCTTCGCTTGAGAATAACATGCGGTAGGCTTTGCGCACCTCATGGATCTGCTCGCGCGGGAAACCTCGGCGCTTAAGACCGATGATGTTCAAGCCGTTGAGATTGGCACGGTTCCCGACCGCCATCCCGTAGGGGATGAGGTCGGCTGCTACACCCGACATGCCGCCGACGAAGGCATAGGCACCGATACGGACGAATTGGTGAACTGCCGAGAGTCCACCAATGATCGCGCCGTCACCAACGGTGACATGCCCGCCCAGGGCAACGCTGTTCACCAGCGTGACATTGTCTCCGATCTGACAGTCGTGCGCTATGTGCGCGCCAATCATGATAAAACAGTCAGAGCCGACACGGGTCGCCATTTGGCCCGTGGTCGTGCCTCTGTGGACGGTGACATTCTCGCGCAGTACGGTGTTCTCCCCGATTGTTACCGTACTCGGATCGTCTTTGTACTTCACGTCTTGCGGCTCGAGTCCAATCGAAACGAAAGGGAAAACCTTGCATCCGGCTCCGATTGTCGTGTGTCCGTCGACCACCACATGGGGTCGCAAGATCACATCGTCGCCGATCTCAACATTTGGGCCGATAACGCAAAACGGGCCGATCTCCACGTTTGACCCAAGTTTTGCGCTCGGGTCGACATGCGCGGTCGCATGAATATTGGACATTGAACTCTTACTCTGCCTCGATCGTATCCACGATCACTGCACTGACTTCCGCCTCAGCGACCAAGTTTCCGTCGACGACCGCCCTTGCCTTGAAGCGCCAGACCTTGCCACGGCTGCGCATCTTTTCCACGTGGTAGAGAACCGTATCTCCTGGGATCACGGGGCGGCGGAAGCGCGCTTTATCAATTGCCATGAAATAGACGAGCGGAGGCTCGTCAAATTCGTCCAGGAACCGCATGCATAAAGCACCGGCCGTTTGTGCCATACCCTCGACCAACAGGACGCCGGGCATAACCGGGTTTCCAGGAAAGTGGCCCTGAAAATAGGGTTCATTCGCCGTCACGTTCTTAATGCCGGTCGCGGCCCGATCGCCATCCATATCAACAATTCGGTCGACAAGCAGGAATGGGTAGCGATGGGGCAGAAGCTTCATGATATCGGCGGCTTCTACCCGATCGGGCCTCTGAACTTCTCTGCTCTCGTTCATTCGGACCGGCTCCTTGGATGCGGTTCGGCTACGCGCCGTCCCCGCCCTCTTCTTTGTCAATCTTCACATCCTTACGTTCGGCGAGCTGCCGCAGCAGCGTCAGCTCTCTGAACCAGAGCCGGACAGGTTTAGCTGGCGTACCGCCCCAACGCGCCCCTGCTGGCACATCGCCCCGGACGTTGCTGCTTCCGGCGATTTGTGCCCCAGCGCCAATTTTCAGGTGGCCGACTACGCCAACCTGTCCACCAAGAGCCACGAAATCACCGAGTTCCGAGCTGCCCGAGATACCCGTCTGTGACACGATAATGCAATGCCTTCCGACGACCACGTTGTGCCCGATTTGGACAAGATTATCAATTTTCGTGCCTTCTCCGATGATCGTGTCCCGAAGCGCCCCGCGATCAACGGTGGAATTCGCTCCGATCTCTACATCATCCTGAATCACAACACGACCGATCTGAGGCACCTTCATATGGCCGTCGCGGCCCATTGCGAAGCCGAAACCGTCCTGACCGATGGCCACACCAGCATGGATAACGACGTTGTTTCCGATCAAGGCATGGGTTACAGACGCATTCGGGCCGATATAGCTGTCACGGCCGATATAGACGCGATAGCCGACGACAGCCCCTGCCGCGATTGTCGTACCGCATCCGATATGAGCTTCGGAGCCGACGATAGCCCCTGGTTCCACAATCACGTTGTCCTCAAGCACGGCTGTGGGATGAACGCCTTCTGACACCGCTTGCCCAGCGGGTCCGGCCGTCTTCGGCCGGAGCGACTCCGGATAGAACAGAGCAATCGCCCTTGCAAAACCCCGGTAGGGTTCGCGCATTGTCAGAGCAGCCGTCTCCGAGGGAAGTTTACGGACGAACTTTGGGGCAATAATGCATGCGGCGGCACTGGTTTTTTCTAGCGCCGGCAAGTACTTGGGGTTATCTATGAAAGACAAGTCGCCATAGCCTGCATCATCAAGTGGGCGAACGTCGATGACCTGTGTATCGAGCGAAGCATTAGCCCCGACCTCTGCGCCCACAGTCTCCGAAACCAGGCCTAAAGAGAACGGACCGGCGCGATTGAAAAATCCCGGATGTTCCATGGAGTCTCCTGGCGGGTCGCGCTCAAGCGCTCGCGATAATGAAACGCTGCGACCAAGAGCGGCAACCCCTAAAACTGGGTCGATGCGCCGAAGCGGAAGAGTTCGGTCTTATCAAAGTCTGCCTTGAGCAAGGCCTCGGCGAGATCTGCGCGGAGGGGCCCGAGCGGAGACTGCCAAATCAAGCTGACACCCGTTGAAAGCCGGACATCTGCGGTATCCTCAATGAAACTTCCCTCGTCGACATTGACTGCCTGGATGGCGGCCTCACCCGGTTCCCAGAGCGAGCCGGCGTCGACGAACACAGCCCCTTGCAGGCCGAGGTTCTCCGGCACGAGTGGAATCGGGAAGCGCACCTCGGCGGTCGAGGCCCAGAAGTATTTGCCCCCTAATGCGTCCTGGCGGCAGTTCGGCACTCTTTCGCCGGTTGCGGGGTCGCGGCAGGCATCGCGGGGTCCATAGCCTGCGCGTTCGAAGCCGCGGATTGTCTCGCCGCCTTTAAAGAATAGATCAGTGAGGCGCAGATCCTCGCCTCCCCAAGGGTCGATAATGCCG
>JARFRF010000176.1 GCA_029287395.1 Methyloceanibacter sp.
TTCGCGAAACCGCGAATCAAAGAGGGCTGGGACGTGGTTGCCATCGGCACGGATACCGGCTGGCTCACGGCGGGGGCGGCAAGCGCACTAGCCGCTGTTGGATCGTCGTCTTAAGGCCGAGGCGCCGGTCACTTTGACCGACTCGCTGAATCCACCGCTCGCAAGCCCTGCTCAAACCGTTGCATCCTTGCACCAGTAAGGGCGCCATATTCATGGCTAGCCCTTGGAAAGGCTGTATCTCAAGGCGCCGTATGCCACTATCAGCGCTCACGCGTACAGGGGGTGCGCGAAGAACAGGTGCTTCGAATGGGCTGCGTGGTCCGGATTGTCTTTGCTGGTTTGTTTGGCCTTCTGGTGAGTGCCGGGACTGCTGAGGCAAAGAAGGCAACAACGGCCACCGCGCTAAACCTGCGCGATGGCCCGGGTACGGCCTACGCCAAGATTGCCACGATGCCTGCTGGCGCTTCCGTCAAGGTCAAGGGTTGCCGCCAGGGTTGGTGCGGCGTGATCTGGCGCGGGCGGAAGGGCTATGCTAGCCAGCAGGGCTTGGCGCTCGGCTATGCCGACTATGCGGAGTTGGTCGAGCCGGAGGTCTGGCCGATCTTCCCCGCCTATCCTTACCGGGCAGGGCACTACGCGACGGCCGACTGGTACTTCGACATGCCGCCCTATACGGCGATCTCCCCGAAGTTCTACCGCAAACGGTTTCTCATGATGGCTCAGGAGCGAAACCGCTATCGCTTCGTGCCCCACATATTCCGCGGAACCATGGGCTATGACAGTGGCCCCATCGGGTACATCAACACGCAGGCAGCTGCGGCAAGCCTGAGAGATCCCGAGTAGAGTTCCTGTAGAGCTTCTGCAGGATGCGTTGCTAGCTCTCGAAAACGCGGGAGAAGATGTCGTCGACGTGCTTCGTGTGATAGCCGAGATCGAATTGATCGCAGATCGTTTGCTCCGGCAGCGCCGACCTTACGTCCGGATCGGACAGGAGCTCCGTTAGGAAATCCTTGTTGTCTTGCCACACCTTCATCGCGTTGCGCTGGACGAGACGATAAGCGTCTTCTCGTGACACGCCGGCGTTTGTGAGCGCCAGCAGAACTCGCTGCGAGTGGATGAGACCGCCCAGCCGATCCATGTTGGCTTGCATGCGCTCGGGATAGACGACCAATCCCTCAATGACGCCTGTGAGGCGGGCCAGCGCGAAGTCGAGGGTTACGGTGGCGTCTGGGCCGATCATCCGCTCGACCGAGGAGTGGGAGATGTCCCGCTCGTGCCAGAGGGCCACGTTCTCCATGGCAGGCACAGCATAGCCGCGCACGATTCGGGCGAGCCCCGTGAGATTTTCAGAGAGGACAGGGTTCCGCTTGTGAGGCATGGCGGATGAGCCCTTCTGACCTTCCGAGAAGAACTCCTCGGCCTCAAGGACCTCAGTCCGTTGCAAATGACGGATTTCCGTCGCGAGCCGTTCTACTGAGCTGGCGATCACCGCAAGCGTAGCGAAGAAGGCCGCGTGACGGTCACGAGGGATCACTTGCGTGGAGATAGGCTCGGGGCGGAGGCCAAGCTTTTCTGCGACATAGGCCTCAACGCGCGGATCGACATGAGCGAAAGTGCCCACAGCGCC
Source organism: Methyloceanibacter sp. (assembly GCA_029287395.1). Classification (GTDB taxonomy): domain Bacteria; phylum Pseudomonadota; class Alphaproteobacteria; order Rhizobiales; family Methyloligellaceae; genus Methyloceanibacter. The sequence continues at coordinate 1,628 of JARFRF010000176.1, forward strand.
GGAAATGGCACACGTGGCAACTTCCTCTCGCGCTCGGATCATGCGTTCGCGGTTGCGGGCAAACTCCGCATAAGCTTGAGCGAGCTTCAGGCCGAACGTCGTGGGCTCGGCATGGATCCCATGACTGCGGCCCACCGTGATCGTGTGCTTGTGCTCAAGCGCGCGGGTCTTTAGGGCCGCAAGAAGCGCATCGAGATCGGCTATTAGGATGTCCGCGGCCTCGGTAAGCTGGACGTTGAAGCACGTGTCGAGGACATCAGATGATGTGAGACCCGCATGGAGGTAGCGGGCCTCGGGTCCAACATGCTCAGCGACCGACGTCAGGAAGGCGATGACGTCGTGCTTTACTTCGCGTTCGATCTCGTCAATCCGGTCGATATCGAAGCCACCACGTGCTCTCGCGGCCTCGGCAGCCTCTTTGGGGATGAGGCTAAGCTCTGCCATGGCCTCAGCGGCTGTGACTTCGATCTTGAGCCAAATTCGGAATTTGTTCTCCGGCTCCCAGATGTCGGTCATCTGGGAGCGGCTGTAGCGCGGGATCATAGAGACTTGGCCTTTCTCAGGTCCCGCCGGCCAGCCATTGAGGCCGACCCAGGGGCCGAGTGCGTTTTACGTTCTAAAGCTCAACGGTCCGGGGCTCGCGGATGCCGAAGAGAGCAATGTAGATGGCGGCGCCAAATGCCAGGGCCACAAAGCCCAGTCGTGGCGGCAGCAGCATATCGAGCAGGAACTTGTAGAAATCATTCAGCGAGGAGGCATAGAGGCCACCTAGGGACCAATCCACTTGGCTCGGATACGTCACATGGATGTAGGTAAAGCGCAGAAAGCCCCCGAAGCTGCAGAACGCCACCAGGAAGATGAAAAGCGCGAACAGCATACGTACCAAGAAGCCGCGATGGGCAACGAAGCGCTGGCACCACCAGGCAACCAAGGCTGCCAGCAAGCCCGCGAAACCCACGACGCGGACTGAGCGCTGGGTCTGCTCATTGATGAGGTTCGTGTCCATGTAGTCCCCGACCATCAGGGCCCAGGTGGACACGCCAATCGTGATGGCGAAAGCCGTCGCGAGAATGAACCCGACCACTTTGCTGAATGTCAGCTTTTCCATAACAGCTTCCCCTCCGTGCGCTCGGTTGCTGGGGGAATATGCAAGGGAAACGACCGGACTGCAATGGATGCGGGCGCCTAGGCTTGCTGCATGTTGTGGTTTGTGGTCCGATCCGCTTCCACAAAAAGAGAAAGGCGACAAGCTCATGGCATTCGAGGACCTCAAGGCGGAAATCGCGCTCCTGCTCAATCAGATGGAAAACCAGCCGGAGGATCGCCATGAGCTCTACCTGCAAGTCCGCGAGAAGCTCAATGAGATGCGCGCCTTCGGGATGCCGGTACCGGAGGATCTCGTGCGGCTCGAGGAGGAGTTGGAGGCGGAGTTCACCGCCGAGAAGAAGTCCGCGGACAGTTGAGCCAACCGCGCTTAAGCTTTGAGCAGCGGCCCGCTTTACTGCGATAAGATCCTAAGAGTTTTCGTCGATCTGCTGGTAGGTTCCGTCCGCCCAGCGATAGACGGCGTAGGGGGGCAGGGTCGGATCGCCTTTATCGTCGAACTTGAAATCGCCGATCACCGAATCAATCATGCTGTCGTTAAGTGCATCAACGACAGCTGGAGCGTCGGTCGTGCCCGCCTTTTCGGCTGCCTGCGCCCAAGCTTGGATCGCGGCGTAGGTGTAGAGGACGTATCCCTCGGGTGAAATGCCGCGCGCCTCTAGCCGTTTGACGACATCAGCGGCGGCAGGGTTTTTCCTGGGGTCGGGTGAGAAGGTCATCAATGTTCCTTCGCCGGCCGGGCCCGTGATCGACCAATACTCCTGGGTTACGAGCGCATCTCCGCCCATAAGCACCGTATCCATTTCCTGGTCACGCATCTGTCGAAGGATGAGGCCCGCCTCGGTGTGGTAGCCGCCCAAGAACAGCGCATCCGCGTCCGCGCGTTTGAGCTTCGAAACAAGGGCCGAGTAATCCTTCTCGCCCGCCGTGATGGATTCCCTGAAGACCTCTTGAACGCCAGCGGCATTCAGCGCCTTCTTTACCTCGTTTGCCAGGCCGCGGCCGTAGGCCGTCTTGTCGTCAAGGATGGCGATGTTCTTGTCGCCAAAATGCGTGGCGAGGTAAGCGCCGGCGACTTCTCCCTGCTTATCGTCTCGGCCGCAGACGCGATAGATGTTTGGTCCGGCGCGCTTGTCGGTCAGCGCAGGGTTCGTAGAGGCGGGCGAGATCATGACGAGGTTGGTCTCCGCATAAACGTTCGACGCAGGTATTGACGAACCCGAGCAGAAGTGTCCGGCTACGAGCGCCACATTGTCACCGGCCATCTGGTTGGCTATTGCGACTGCTTGCTTCGGGTCGCAAGCATCGTCGCCGACTTGCAGCTTAAGCTTTTTGCCAAGCACCCCACCGGCTGCGTTGATATCTGCGACAGCCGTTTCACCACCCGTCGACATTTGGGTGCCGAGCGATGCGTACTGTCCTGTCTGAGGACCGGCGACGGCGACTTTGATCACGTCTGGATCTTCCTCGCCGCGACAGCCCATGAGAGCAAGCGCACAGGTGGCAATGACGATCAGTCCAGTCAAACGCATTATGCCGGTCTCCCTTTAATGTAACCGCTCGTAAGGTAGGTGGGCGTGGGACGACAGCCAAGCCTTCGAACGCACCAAACTACCGATCTTTCCAAGTCAGGGGACTCGTTCGTTCGAAGAGCCAGTAGTACTGCGTGACCATTTGCGTGGTGCGCATCATCCGAAAGCCGAGCACCCCGGCGGCCAGCAAAACCGCGTATGTCACGGCGTAGTAGTAGGGGGAGAGCAGGCTGCCATCGAACAAGGCGTAGTGGAAGAAGCGGACCGCTCCGGCCAGCAGCGCCAGATAGAAGAAAAGCCGCCAAATCGGGCGCCATCCCCGAGCAAGGCCGCGCCCAGCGAGAAAGGCAGCGCCGCCGCCAATGATAAGCGTGAGCACGACGAAGACCCGCATGCCGTCATCGGTGATCCAAGGAGCAACGGTCTGCGCGAATGTGTTCATGAGGCCGTCGGCTCCTGCGCGGGGGGTGCTGCACCCTCGAGATAGGCATCGCGGACGTCATCTGAGGCTAGCAGTTCTTCGCCTGTGCCAGTCAGTGTAATGCGGCCGTTGACCATGACGTAGCCGCGGTCGGCAAGCTTGAGGGCGTGATAGGCGTTCTGCTCTACGAGAAAGACCGTGAGTCCAAGTTCGTTGAGCGCACTAATCGCGTCGAAGATCTGCTTCACCACGAGTGGCGCAAGGCCGAGCGACGGCTCGTCGAGTAACAGCAGCCTCGGACGCCCCATGAGTGCGCGCGCAATCGCAAGCATCTGTTGCTCTCCGCCCGAAAGCGTCCCGCCGCGCTGATCCGATCGGTCTCTTAAGCGTGGAAAAAGCTCAAATACGCGGGCGATATCCTCGTCAAAGCCGTCGGGCGCGTTTGCAACGATGGCGCCCATTTGGAGATTCTCCATAACTGTCATGCGCCCGAAGATTCGCCGGCCTTCGGGTGACTGGCATATGCCAAGCCGGGCGATCTCGTGAGTAGGGCGCGCGGTGATGTCCAAGCCGTCAAAAATCACGCGGCCATGGGATGCGCGCGGTCGGCCGCAAATTGTCATCATAGTGGTCGACTTGCCCGCGCCGTTTGCACCAATCAGGGAAACGATCTCGCCCGGCTGAACATGGATGCTCACATGGTGCAAAACCGGGAGGCGCCCGTAGGCCGCAACCACGTTCTCGAGAGCCAGGAGCGGTTTTGTGCCGGATGACGACGAAGCGGGAACGCTCATGGCCTACCCTCCAAGGCAGCCGCATCGTCGTCCGATACGCCAAGATAGGCGGCGATAACACTCGGATCGTTTCGGACTTCGTCGGGCGTTCCGTCAGATATCTTTCTTCCATAGTCGAGCACGATGACATGGTCCGATAGGCGCATGACGACGCTCATATCGTGTTCAATCAGGAATATCGCCGTGCCATCCTCGTCTCGAATGCATTTCAGAAGCGTGTTTAGCGCCTCGCTCTCGCGGGCGTTTAGGCCAGCCGCCGGCTCGTCGAGACATAGGAGTCTGGGGCGCGTGCACATCGCTCTCGCGATCTCAAGCCGTCGTTGGTCGCCGTAGGGGAGTGCGCCGGCGGCCTCGTCTGCGCGCGATAGAAGTCCAATCTTATCCAACCACGACGTGGCCAAATGCAAAGCGTCGTTCTCGGCGCGCCCAAAATCGCCGAGCCCCAGCATTGCGCCGATCGCAAATCCTGATGCCCGCGAAAGCACGTTGTGCTGCGCGACCATGAGATTCTCCAGAACGGTCATGCCGGGAAACAGGCGGATGTTCTGGAACGTCCGCGCTACGCGCGCATGGGCGTTGATCTCATGATCGGTGAGGCGCTCCAAATAGAACGGCGTACCGTCGCTTCCATTGAGCGTTATCATGCCTTCTGTCGGCTTGTAGAACCCAGTGATGCAGTTGAAGACGGTCGTCTTACCGGCGCCGTTGGGGCCGATCAGCGCAGTGATATCTCTTGCGCCCACAGAAAAGGACACGTCCTCCACAGCCACGAGCCCGCCAAAACGCATGGTTAGGTGTTCGACCTGCAGGAGGGGATCGGTATCCCACAGTCTGGCGTTATCGTCGCTCATCCGCGTCCCTGCCCAACGAGGTCTCCGGAGATGCTCCCGCCATCGGAATGCGTAATTGTGGGTGCGCGCGAGGACACAAGCCCCCGAGGCCGCCAAACCATGATGCCGACCATCGCGAGTCCGAAGAGAAGCATTCGGTAGAGCGCCGGATCGAAGTCCTGTCCGAAGATCGCTTGCAGCCCTTCGGTGTGTCGTAAGGCCTCGAACCCGCCGATCATCACCACGGCCGCGATGGCAACCCCAACTTGACTGCCCATCCCGCCAAGAACAACGATGGCGAGAATAATCGCCGACTCGATGAACGTGAAACTCTCTGGACTGACGAAACCCTGACGCGTCGCGAAAAAACAGCCCGCAAGACCGCCGAACAGAGCACCGGTCGCAAACGCGCTGAGTTTCGTCAGGGTCGTGTTTATGCCAAGCGAGCGGCAGGCGATCTCGTCCTCGCGCATGGCTTCCCAAGCCCGGCCGACGGGCAGTCGTCGCAAACGCAAAGTCACGAGGTTGGTTACGAGCGCGAGGACGAGAATGAGATAGTAAAGAAAGATCAGAGCATGCAGACCATCGTAGGGAATGCCGAAAAACTTGCTGAAGGTCATCCCTTCGGCGAATGGTGAAAACGGGAGGCCGAAGAAGCTCGGCTTAGGGATCCCTGCGATACCGTTCGGTCCGCCTGTTACGTCAGTCCAATTAAGGAGAACGATGCGGATGATTTCCCCGAAAGCCAACGTCACGATTGCGAGATAGTCACCGCGAAGTCGCAAGACGGGAAAACCGAGAATGATGCCCCAAAGCGCCGCTGCCGCGCCGGCGATTGGAAGACACGCCCAGAAGCCGAGACCGAGATGCGTTGCTAGCAGCGCGAACGTGTAGGCGCCCACGGCATAGAAGGCGACGTAGCCAAGGTCGAGTAGCCCTGCGAGCCCCACAACAATGTTGAGCCCCCATCCAAGCATAACGTAGGTGAGGATGAGGATCGATAAATCGAACCAGTAGCGCAGTGGCAGCCCGAGTCGGAATACGGACTCGAGCGCATAGGAAACGATCGGAAAGAAGAGGGCAAAGAGAATGCCGCCAGCGATAAAGATCTGAGCGTAGGGAAGGTTCGGGAAGCGCTGTACGATCGCGCGCCGTGCAATACCGAGGCCGACGAACAGGAGCAATACGATGCCGAACAGCTCATACGCGGCCTTGTCCAACAGTAGGCCCGTGGCCAGGCAGCCGGCGCCTACTGCGAGAGCCACGCCGAGTGTTGTGAGATCGCGTTTGTCGAACGGTTCTGAGTTGAAGAGCTTCGCAAAGGGTGTGGTGAGGGGGTACTGGGCGTGCCAAACGAAAAGGTTCAAAGCCAGGCGCCCGAAGAACACGATTGCCACGACAGTGATCAACAAGCCCGGCCGCGGCTCAAGCGAGAGGCCCGTTGCGCCGTCGACAGTCCTAAGTCCAAGGACCAACGAGAACAGTGCGAAGGCAATGATTGCGGCGAGAAGGGAGTCGGTCAGTGCCGGTACAAGTTTGTGGTCACGGGATGTGCT
>JARFRF010000070.1 GCA_029287395.1 Methyloceanibacter sp.
GGCGGCGCTCGACATTCTTAGGGGCAACGTTTCAGGTCGGCTCATTCCGACTCGGCTTCCAAGCAAAAGTGCTCGACGACGCTCGGTTGAATCACGTTTGCATGAAGTGCCAGCAGGATGAGCTTTGAGTCGGCACTGGTATCATTGTCGAGCGCATCGTCAATGCGCTTTTCGATCGCGTTGGTCAGGAAATGCCCATTGGCGGCGGAAAATGGCGACGCGCCCACCATGCAATAGGCGAGGAGCTCCGCCGCCTCACGGCTTGCCTCGTCGCTCGGGTCCGCGCCATTAGTTTCTGCCATCAGGATACGGATTGCCGCTAGTTTGATGGCTTCGGGCACAAGTTTTGGATGAAGGTCGAGCTTTCGTAGATGCCCATCAAAGGTCCGCAGTGACGGCGATCGGCCAAACAGACCCATGAAGCCGATGGAGAGAGGGGCGATCATTGGCTTTGCGCGGTTAGGCGCAGAATCTTGCCGTTGCTTTCATCGGTCAGCACGTAAACGGCTCCGTCTGGCCCCTGAACCACGTTCCGAATGCGCGCGCCGAGGGAGATCTGCTCTTCATCGGTGACCTCCTCGCCCTTCAAACGCAGCCTGACGATGCCTTGGGAGGACAGGCCGCCAATGAGTAGGTCGCCGGTCCAGGCAGGGATAGCCTCCGAGGTCCAGCCGGGAACGGGCTCGGCAGTATAGAAGGTGGCGCCTGAAGGCGAGATCACCGGGGTCCAATGGCGAACGGCGTCGGCGAGTTCCGGTCGCGTCGGCGGGTCGGGAATGTTTTCCCCGCCATATTCGCTGCCCCAGTTGACTAAGGGCCAGCCGTAATTCTCTCCAGGCACGGGTTGATTTAACTCATCGCCACCTCTAGGGCCAAATTCCAGCGTCCAGAGTTTGCCGGTTCGAGGGTCGATTGAAGCGCTCTGCACGTTTCGATGTCCCAGAGACCAGATTTCCGGTTGCGCGTCTTTCTGTCCGATAAAGGGGTTGTCCTGCGGCACAGAGCCGTCAGGGTTGATACGAACGATCTTGCCCACATGGCTGGAAAGGTCCTGCACCAAATCAAGTTTGCGGCGATCTCCGAGCGTGACGAACAGCGTTCCGTCAGGCGCGAACGTCAGCCTACTGCCAAAATGTCCCGAGCCCTTCACCTTGGGTGTTTGCTGGAAGATCACCTTCAGATCCTCCAGCGTTTCGCCCGCAAGCCTCCCACGAGCGACAGCTGTGCCTGCACCTCCGTCTCCGGGCTCCGCATAAGAGAGGTAGATGAGCTTGTTGGAAAAGAATTCAGGGTCCAGAGCCACATCGAGAAGACCGCCTTGACCCCGAGCAGCAACCTCGGGCACGCCCGAGAGCGGTTGTGATACGGATCCTTCTGGATTCACGATCCGAAGCGTCCCGACTCGTTCGGTGACAAGCATGCGGCCGTCCGGCAGGAATGCCATACCCCACGGGTGCTTCAGCCCCTCGGCGACTGTCTCCACGTTGATGGGACCCGCTTCAGTCTCGACGGTTGTCTTGAGTGCGACCGCGGGTCCTGTGTAGAGCATCAAGACGGCGCCGAGGATAAGCAGGCACAATTGCGCAACATTGCTGCGGACGTTTGCGGGACAAAGCGGTGTCATCGTTGGTCAATATCCACACAAATTCGGGGACGTGACGTCCGCACTGTCGCTTTTCCCGGGTCGCCGTTCAAGGGAAACAGAATTAGCCTCGGCTGGCGCTCACGCGTAGGCCCGGTGCCGGGCGCTCAAGGATAACTTCACGACGAAAACGATAGAGCTTGGCCGGCCGGCCCCCCGTCTCGGTTGAGACATTGCCCGTTGGTTCGACCAATCCACCTTTTTCAACGAGGCGTCGAAAGTTCTGCTTGTGGAGCAGACGGCCGGAAATCGCCTCCACTGTTTTCTGTAAGTCGTACAGCGTGAACTCGGGCGGTAGCAGCTCGAATACGACCGGCCGGTATTTTAGTTTGCCTCTCACACGACCCATGGCGGTTGCCAGAATTCTCCGATGGTCGAGCACCATGGGGCGGCCGAACTCGGGCAGATCTTCCCAATCGTTCGCGGCAGAGCGTCCGTCGAGACGGGCCTCCTCCACGAGGCCTGCCTCATAAAGCAGTTCATACCGTTCTAGGACTTTTTCTTCGTCCCAGCCGCCTCCAATGCCGAAGCTAATCTTGATACGCTCGGGGCGTCTCAAGGGACGCACATGCTCGCTCGCAGATGGCGGACGGTCGGCCCACTTCTTGAGGCGCGGTTCGATTTCCTGAGTAAGTATCTGCGGCTTGCCATCACGCCAGTCTTCCCAGGGGAAATAGGTGTACCAGGGAGACCAGTGGGCCCCACGCATGCCGCCGGTCGTGCTACCGGTCAGTGCAAGGTAGCCGACTGAAAGAGTATGGGCACCGCCCGGTTCCGCGTGCCGACCCCGATCTCCAAACGTGTAGAGCTGTTCGACATAGCCCAGCTCGATACCCGTCTGCCGCTCGACCCACTCGCGCAAGCCAATCTCGAGCGTGCGATGCGCGCGAGGCGCAAATGGACCGAAAGGTAGCGCGTCCCGGGACTCCTCTGCCGGCATTTCAGGTCGCACCACGAGAATATGAGGCTGCTGACTCTGGACTTTTACGATTGCTGCGTTGAGGCCGAGCTCGATCTGTGGATTTTGAACCGACGGATTGCCGTCGGGAAAGCTTGAAGCGGACGCTGTATGGAGCCGACCGCCTGTCATTCGTCAGGCCGCGTGACGAGCCGGCAATGAAAAGACCTTGCCTTCTTCGGCCAGCAGGCCTCGGCCAATATGGTCAACGGCAGCGCTCATGCGGCCGTTGCGGCCGAGCACAATGTCCGCGAGGGCCACGATCCGCCGATTGGGATAAGCGGTCGGAGACGCGCGGCGCAGCGCTCGCGCCAGAGAATGCTCGTCGGCATGCGGATTGAGCGCACACAGGACTACAAAGGCACCCGCTGTGGATCGGCTGATACCTGCCCAGCAATGAATCAAGAGTGGTGCCTCCCGGTTCCATTGCTCGGCGAATTGGATGAGCTGGGCCACATGGTCTTCACTTGGAACAACGAGACCATCGCGCGGTTCGGCGATATCGTTCATTGACAACCGCAAGTGTTGATCGCGACCGATGGTTTCGGGCGTGTCGATCAGCGTTTCCCCATTGATCAGCGTCACTAGATGGCTAACGCGCGCCATCGCCACAGTCGCTTGAACATGGCTCAAGGGGGAGACAAGAACGGTATCCGAGGACACGGCGTCCGGCTCCAATGGAGCATCATTATGAAAAGTCAGAGTATCCATGGGCCTCTCTAGTTTAGCGAATCGGATACCGTCTGTACGCTATTCATCTGTCAAGCTCGTGAAACCGTTTCAAGAACCTTCCCTCGCCTTCTGACGCAGGAACGGGGCTTAACTCGGTCAGAGTTGTGACTAGACCTGGGCTGAGGCCCCTTGGCTGACCAAAGAACTTTTGTGCCTCGGCTTGGGAAAACCCCGCAAGGCCTACAGCCTCATAGTAGGCTGCAATCTTATCGGCGCGTTTGACTAGCGAGCTTGCCTCTTCTGGAAGCTCGGCTGGGAGGCCGAAACGCCGATGGATGGCGGCGAGAAGTCGCGCCTCGAAGGTTCGGTAGTCTAGCGACAAGGCGGCTTTGAATGGGCTGATAAGATCACCGATGACGTATTCCGGAGCATCATGAAGAAGCGCGGCGAGTCGATCAGATGGTGAGGCCGAGGGCGCAAGATCTCGGGTAATCGCCTCGACAAGTAAACTGTGTTCGGCCACCGAGAACGTGTGGTCCCCGTGGGTTTGGCCGTTCCAGCGTGCAACCCGCGCAAGGCCATGGGCAATGTCCTCGATCTCGATGTCGAGCGGCGACGGGTCTAAGAGGTCCAGCCTCCTACCGCTCAGCATGCGCTGCCAAGCGCGCGGCGGCTGCGAATGGGATCCGGCGTTCAAGCTTTCCTCGTCATCGTTCGGCGCGACACTGCTCGAAGGGAGGTAGGCGAGTCAAACGCACAACCCTCTAATCCACTCATTGGTCAGAGGATGTCCGACAAAAAAACATGGACGACAATATGTGCGGATGCCAATCATTACGCGTTTCAAGAAATAGTGAGAGTACAGTCAAGCAGTACTGGGAGCAGGCAACATGGCGAAGCTGCCGAAATTTTCGCTTAGCTATAATGACAAGAACAAGAAATGGGAACTGAAGCGCGAGGGCTCTGGTGAAGTCGTGAAGCGATTTAAGACGAAGGCTGCTGCAACGAAAGGCGGCGTTCTGGAGCGGGCCGTCAAAAAGCTGGGTTCGGTACGCATCAGAAAACGGGACGGCAAGATTCAAGAAGAGCGTACGTATCCGCGCAGTATGGATCCGCGCGGCCGCGGCTAAAACTCTCGGCAGTTAGAGGTCCGAGCAGGCCTTGTGTCTGTGGCAGCTCGTCAAGTGATCGTTGACGAGACCTGTCGCTTGCATGAACGCATAGACAATTGTGGGCCCGCAAAACTTGAACCCACGTGCTTTCAACTCCTTGGAAATAGTGCACGAGAGCGGCGTTTCTGCTGGCACGTCGCTCATGGTCTTGTAGCGATTAACGATGGGCCTTCCATCCACGAAACCCCAAAGAAACGAGGAAAAACCGGGCCCGGCTTCCATCATGTCCAACCAACTCTGCGCAGATCTCACAGCGCCCTCAATCTTTAGACGGTTGCGCACGATACCAGCGTCGCTCATCAGCGCTTCGACCTTCCCCGCATCGTAGCGGGCGATTTTTTCGGGGACAAAGTTGTCGAAGGCACTTCGAAAGGCTTCGCGTTTTCGAAGGATGGTGATCCAGGCGAGTCCCGCCTGAAACCCATCGAGGATCAGTTTTTCGTAGAGCGCTCGGTCATCGAACTCGGGTACACCCCATTCCTCGTCGTGGTACGCGACATAGAGCGGGTCCGTACCGGGCCAGGGACAGCGCGTTGTCTCAACAGAGGTCATGCGCCCTCGGCCGAGGGTAATTTGAATGTCGCGAAGTCTGGGAGCCGCACCGTGATCGTGGTGCCGCCAGCTTGCGTCGGCGTACCCTTCGCATTTGCCGAGGCCACGCGGTCAAGTCTGAGCAGCGCTAGTCCGCGAGCTCCATTGACGGAGCCGATGCGTCCCACTGGCAGCGTGCCCGATTCGACGTCGGCGCCTGGCTCCAATGGACCGTCGCCTTCTACATGAACCACGCGCTTCCGCGCCGTACCCCGATGCTGCATGCGTGAAACGACCTCCTGGCCAACATAGCAGCCTTTCTCGAAGTCTACGCCATGCAGCTGATCGTAGAGCGCTTCATGGGGGAATGCTTCGTTGTACGCATAGTCCCGGCCACCGTCCGGGACCCCGAGGCGAATGCGGTGCGCGTGATAGTCTGCTTCGTTGGCAGATGCGCAGTCCGCGCCCGGCAGAGCGGTGCCCTCCGGCAAAATCATACGGATCCCGAGGGCCTCCAAACGGGGATCGGCAAAGGCGATCGCGTGATCGGGCAGGGAGAGCGACGTGCCCCAGGCAGCGGCGACGCTCAACGTTGGCTCCTCCGTGATCGCCACGTCGGCGCGCAATTTATAGAACGAGAGGCGCTTGGCGAGAGCCTCGACGGCGTCTTTTGGTGCATCGACTAGGAAGCCGTCGCCGTCCGGCACCACGAAAAAGTCAAACAGGATCTTTCCCTGAGGTGTCAGCAATCCAGCGTGAATTGCGCCACCCGCATGCGTCTTGTCCATGTCATTGGTGACGAGGCCCTGGAGAAATCCCTTGGCATCTGGCCCCGACACGCGGACCAAGCCACGATCAGGGAGCGATGCGATGCGGCAAGGTTCTTCTGCGCGATGACTCATGGGGCGACCTTCTGCTACCAAAGCTGGAGGAATCTAGGTCTCGGGCATAGGCCCTGCAAGGAGAAGCCGTAGCGACATGGCTGAATCGTTCGAAATTCTTATCAAGGGCGGAACGGTCGTAAACCAGGCAGGGGAGCTGGCCGCCGACATAGGCATTAGCGACGGCCAGATCCGCGCCATTGGCGAAATTGATGCGAGCCGCGCGGGAGAGACTATCGATGCATCTGGCCTTTATGTTCTGCCGGGCGTCATCGATACTCAGGTTCATTTCCGCGAACCGGGTATGGAGCACAAAGAAGACTTGGAAACAGGTAGCCGTGCGGCCGTGCTCGGCGGTGTTACCGCGGTTTTCGAGATGCCGAATACAAGTCCGCCAACCACGACCGCGGAGGCGCTGGCGGCAAAGGTGGCGGCTGGCACCAATCGTATGCACTGCGATTTTGCGTTCTTTGTCGGTGCAACGCATGAGAATGCGACACATCTTGACGAACTTGAGCGGCTCCCGGGGGCAGCGGGCGTCAAAATCTTCGCGGGCTCGTCCACCGGCGATTTATTGGTGGAGGACGACGAAACCCTGACGCAGGTCTTTTCCACGATCCGACGCCGCTGTTCAATCCACTCCGAACTGGAGTCCCGGCTGCGGGACCGACTCTCTTTACGGCGGGTGGGCGATCCGACCAGCCACTACGAATGGCGCGACGTAACGGCTGCGCTTCAGTCAACCGAACGTCTCTTGCGGCTGGCGCGGACGACGGGTGCGCGCATCCACATTCTCCACGTGTCAACAGGCGATGAGATGGAGCTCTTGTCATACAATAAGGATGTGGCAACGGTGGAGGTCACACCGCAGCACCTCACCTTCGCAGCACCAGAAGACTACGAGCGTCTCGGGACAAGGGTTCAGCAAAACCCACCCATCCGCAATCGAGCGCACCAAGAGCGCATATGGTGGGGGCTAGATCAGGGCGTGGTGGACATTCTCGGTTCCGACCACGCGCCGCATACGCTCGAAGAGAAGGGCGCCACCTATCCTGCGACACCGTCCGGCATGCCAGGCGTCCAAACCCTGGTGCCCATCATGCTCGATCACGTCAACGCGGGCCGTCTCAGCCTGGGGCGCTTTGTCGATCTGACTAGTGCTGCCGCGCAACGCCTTTTCGGAATCGTTCGCAAGGGCCGCATCGCGGTGGGCTACGATGCGGATTTTACGATTGTCGATATGAGGGCCCAACGTGTCATCGAGGATGATTGGATCGCGAGCAAGGCTGGCTGGACGCCCTTCGCGGGCCGCAAAGTTCAAGGATGGCCCATCGGAACCGTGATCCGCGGTCGGCGTGCCATGTGGGAAGGCGAGCTTGGCCAAGCTGCTGGTCAGCCAGTACGATTCGGTGAAGGCTATCCGCAAGGCGCGCAGGGTTAGCACTGGATGGGTGCTACTTGAGGAAGTAGTGCCAAATGCCATTTGGTGCGACACCCAGACGGTATCCTGTGTAGGTACCTGACGCGATCATAGACGTGGCTTGCGCAGGCGGAACTAAGCGATATAGCTCAACCTGTTCTTTGGGAGACAGCGTGGCCAGATCGATCTCCGCGAAGTACGGCCAGACATACATCGGTGTGCCGCCGGCGTCTGTCAGGACATAGCCCGTGTCGAGCATGTCTAGCATCGAGGCGAGGATGTCGCGGCCGGTC
>JARFRF010000090.1 GCA_029287395.1 Methyloceanibacter sp.
AAGAGACAGTCTCTAGCTTCTCCGCGCGCCGCGCCCCGAGAACGACCCGCGCGCCCAGCTTAGCTAAGTGCCGGGCAGTGGCTTCGCCAATTCCGCTACTCGCGCCCGTGATCGCGACAACCTTCCCTTCGATATTCGGCATTGTCTGAAGTCCTCTCCACTTGCGCCTAGCCGAAAGCGATGGTTCAGCTGGTTGGGTTTGCCTCGCCGCGTTTGTCCTGCCCGAATGTGGTGTAGCTGTGTTTTACGAGGGTAGAGCAATCAATCTTCGTAATGCCCAATTCGGCTGCTTCACCCTGCCCTCCAACGCAAGAATCCTGTGCTATACGTTGCGGTCTACGTTCGGGCCCAGGCACGCGCTATGTGAGGATCAGAGTAAAAGAATGATTCAAGACAAACGCCTGAAAGTTGCAAAGGCGCTTGGTCTGTTGTTAGCGGGCCCTTTCGTTGCTAGCGCGGTTCTCGCGACCGCTCACATCTTCGAGTTCGAGATCGCCGCCGCAGAAGCGGCGGAGGCGGCCGAACGCGCGTCACATCGGTTCGTGCGCATCGCCCAAGCTGAGACGGGCGAGGCCGATGGAGAAGCGTCAACGGAATTGCCGATAGAACCTCCAGCCGATCCGGTCGCTGAAGGCGAAGCTGAGGCGAAGGATGCCGCCGAGACCGAGGTCGTGGTCGAGGAAGAAGAGGAGAAGTGCTGCAAAAAAGGCGATCGCACGCCTCCGTTCAAGCTCCTTGCCGAAACAGCCCCGGGCGAACTGAACAATCCTTATGATTGGCGAGAATTAGCAGCCGAGAACGAAAAGGATCCCGACTATCTGGTGAAACAGTTCCGTGCGCCGGGCTGTGGTCAGTGTCACGGCGCAAACGGCGGCGGCAAGTTTTGCCCGACCCTGAACAAAGGAGTCTGGTCCTGGGGCAATACCGACGATGTGTTGTTTCGCCTGATCGCTCTTGGGTCCGTGGAACTAGAGAAACAGGGCTGGACGCGTTACCAGCAGGGCGAGATCAAAGCGCCGATGCCCGAGATGGGCCAAGTCGTGAAGACCTCCGATCAACTTTGGAGAATTGTCTCGTATATAAGGTCGATCAATCCTGGCGCGAACCCGCCCGAGAAGGTCCTGCCTGGAAAGTACACGCCGCCCATCCAAGTAGCACCGCCCGGGGAAGCAGCGCCGGCTGAATAGAGACCCTCACGTCAAGGTCCCGTTCTGGCCTTGATGCCGGAAGACGAAAGATGCGACCGGGCACCCAGGTAATGCGTGTTGATTCGTATATGCTTGCGTCCCTTGCCTCAACGCTCATAGGAACCCACTTACCCGCCCATGTACGCGGTAAAGGAGATCTACTACACGCTCCAGGGCGAAGGGATGCAGGCCGGTCGGCCGGCGGTATTCTGCCGCTTTGCCGGTTGCAATCTGTGGTCTGGGCGTGAGGCCGACCGCGCGGAGGCCCTTTGTAACTTATGCGATACGGATTTTGTAGGAACGGACGGTCCGGGCGGCGGGCAATTCGAAATGGCCCAAGATCTCGTTATGGCCTGCCGGTCTGTGTGGCGTGGAAACGCTGGACTGCCCCGCTTCGTCGTCCTCACAGGCGGTGAGCCAATGCTGCAAGTCGATGAAGCCCTCGTGGCGGCATTGCACGACGAAGGCTTCGAGATCGCAATTGAGACGAATGGCAGCCTTCCTGTGCCGGAACAGATCGATTGGATTTGCGTCAGTCCGAAGCCGGGCGTGACGTTGCAGCAGCGGTCCGGAGACGAACTGAAACTCGTATACCCGCAAGCCGAAATCGGGCCTGAGGAGGTCCTCGGCCTCGGCTTTACCCATTTCCTGCTGCAGCCCCTCGACGACCGCGCGGGCGGAACGTCGAATCTACAAGCCGCGATCGAATACTGCCTCAAAAACCCCAGATGGCGCCTCAGCCTGCAGACCCATAAAATTCTGGGATTGCCATGAGAACTCCCCGCGCGTCCTGGCTGTGGCGTACAGCCTCTGGTCGGCACACGAAAAATCCCGTAAACAGCGCCAATGCGAATTTATAAAGAGTTCTTCTTCGAGGCAGCACACTTCCTGCCGTCGGCGGATCCCAGCCATCCCAATGCACGCGTGCACGGGCACTCCTTCCGCGCGCGCATCACGGTGGACGGGCAACCCGATGAAGACACCGGCATTATTATCCACTTCGGTGAGTTGGAGGCCGCCATCCAAGAGGCTCGGGACGCGCTGGACCATCGCATGCTGAATGAGATTGAGGGGCTATCGGCGCCGACTTTGGAGCGTATCACGATGTGGCTCTGGGACCGGCTTCACAATCGCCTGCCCGGGCTGGTCGAGATTGTCGTAGCCCGCGACTCTTGCCATGAGGGCTGCGTCTATCATGGCCCACCAATGCGGCTTGCAGCCGAGTAGCCGATGGCGAAGCGCTCAACCAAAAAGGCTGCGAAGAGCCCAGCCAGAAAGATGGCCGAGGCCGCAGAGAGCGCCTCCAAAAAACAATCCCCTAAGCAGAAGGGTCTAAAGCAGCTTGGCAAGCCCACGGCCCTACCCGCCTCGCCCGATGAGGCGTTACTCGAGCGAGTTCCGAACCCCCATCTCGGGACGGCATACGTGGCGCGCTTTACTGCGCCGGAGTTTACCTGCCTGTGTCCTGTGACAGGCCAGCCCGACTTTGCGCATTTCGTTCTGGATTACGCACCTGGCGATTGGTTGGTTGAATCCAAGTCGTTCAAGCTATTCCTGGGTAGCTTCCGGAACACGGCTGCATTCCACGAAGACACCACGCTGAAGATCGGCAAGGCGATCGTTGATTTGCTTGCGCCGACTTGGCTCCGCATCGGCGGCTACTGGTTCCCGCGCGGCGGAATTCCCATCGACGTCTTCTGGCAGCATGGTACCGAGCCGGAGGGCACATGGATCCCCGACCAGGGCGTCGCGCCCTATCGTGGACGCGGCTGATCCCGGCAAAGGTTCGCAAGCGATGGTCGATCTCATCATTACTAACGGCGACGCCGCCGGAGAACTCCTGCGCCGCACCCTGCGAGGCGCTGAGGTCCTGCCCTGGCGGGATATGCTTTATGAGGGCCCGGTGCCGCTCACAGAGACGCGCGAAGAGCTGACTGAGGCTCGGGTGGCCTATCTTTCAGGGGTGGGCGCGGGCGCGGAGGAGGCTCTCCAGTTCGATTTCTCCGCTCGGTTCAAGGGTCTGAGCATTAGTGCGAATTTTGATCGTGTTATCTTATGGTTTGAGCACGACCTTTACGATCAGCTTCAACTCCTGCAGGTCCTCGACTGGTTTGCCGATCATCCACGCGAGCCTGAAACGCTCCTTCTGGTCCAGACCGACGATTACATTGGCCGTCAAGAACCGGACGCGATCGCAGAGCAAGCGGACGCGGCGCGGCCAGTTTCGGATGCGC
>JARFRF010000103.1 GCA_029287395.1 Methyloceanibacter sp.
TCTTCGGTAGGTAGGTTAGACGCGCGCACAATCTATGCCGCTAGGCTACGCCCATGAGCGTAAGGCATACGAGTAAGAAATGACGAGATTATAAATTTGAGGCGCGACAGTTTAGACAGATGTCCGCTTATGGCACTTAGCTGACCTCAGTCGCGAGGCTGGGGATGTCAGGTTAACGGCGTAAACTGGACATGGTCGGTCGACCGTGCAAGTTACGCTTCTGACCCAAAGCGGACGTAGGGACGGATAAGCCCCTCGGCTACGCCACGTTGATCAACGTCCCTTACTTTCGTCACTGCAGAATGTCGGGGGCCTTTTTTCTGTCATGCTCCGCCAGCGCGGTGGAACCCAATTGAGGCGGCTTCGCGTATCGGATGACAGGCTAGATGCACAGGCCTCAGACCAAGGCCATACCCAGAGCCACATCGTGCCGGACGACGGGGCCATTGACGCAAAGGGATGCGTTTCGGCGCCGGCATAGGCGCTGAGGTGCGCGAGGATCAAAGAACAATGATTTTTTTTCATTCGAGCCCAACGCTCGAGACAGCTGGCAACGTCGTTCGGCCAGGGAACTGGGGCCGCATTGTCAGGAAGAAGGGTAAGACACATCCCTATTGGGAAGCCGAGCCGGTCTTCGAACGTATCCGCCAAGAGCGATTCAACCATCTGCCGAGTAGGCTCAACTCCGCTTATGGGTGCCCCACGCAAGCCCAACTAGAGTTCTTTGTGCGCGTTGGATTCAGGAACGATGTCCGCGCCCACTATCTCTACGCCGTCGAGAAGCTTGAGCCAGATGCCCCCCAACACATCGCCGACTACAGCCTCATGACGCTAAACGCCCCTGGTGAAACTCTCGCGGGGCAGGCAGAGCGGTATTGGCAGGGCGGATTCAGGTACAAAATCGCTGATAACCCTGGAATGATATGCGAGGAAATTTTCACCTCATCGCCCTTGGTCATTCTGGAGCAGATCGGTTTTGTCGGCCCAAAGCAGAAGGGACGGCAGCGGTAACTCCGGTTCTCTATTGCCGTCACCCCCGACCGTTCCATTTGGCGAAGGAGACGCAGGGCCGCTGTACGTGTTACTGCAGTGAGTCTATCGGTGACGTTGGGGTGGTCTCGGCGATCGCCGCACTACTATCCTGCGGCATTCCTAGCTCTCAGATGAAGGAATGGGTTCGTTTTGAGCCCCGCTTGGCCTGCGCTTCATTGCGACGCGCCGTAGCCTTGGCCTTGTGGTGCGGACAGGCGTTCCACACTCAGGCCGCAATTGCCACTCGGCGGAGGGGATTTCAGTGCTGATACGCTATGGCTACGAAATGACCTTAGTCTGTCAGCAGCCAACAGCGCTGGTTTGCATGCTATCGGTCCATCAGGATCGCGCGGCTGATATTAGATCCCCCGAAACAACCTTCACGACGCCGAACGTCCCTGTGTCGACCTACTACGATCTGTTCGGCAACCTCTGCCGAAGACTGGTTGCGCCCGCAGGCGACTTCACAATCTGGGGCGATGCCACCATCGAGGATGACGGCGAAAGGGACCCCGTGATCCCCGCGGCCAGAGAAATCTCCGTACCGGACTTACCTAGTGATTGCCTCGCATATCTTATGGGCAGTCGCTACTGCGAAACGGACAAGCTTAGCCAAGTCGCATGGGACTTTTTCGGAACATTGCCTCCCGGATGGAGGCGTGTGCAGGCAATTTGCGACTTTGTGCATGCCCATATCCGTTTCGACTATATGCAAGCCCGCGCGACACGTTCAGCTTTCGAAGTCTTCCATGAGCGAGTTGGCGTTTGCAGGGACTTTGCCCATCTGGCGGTGGCGTTCTGCCGTTGCCTCAACATTCCGGCGCGTTACGTTAATGGCCACCTTGGCGATATCGGGGTGCCAGTGGTTGATCCAATGGATTTCAGCGCTTGGATGGAAGTGTTTCTCGATGGCCAGTGGTATACATTTGATCCACGCAACAACATTCCCAGGATCGGCAGGATTGTGGTCGCCCGAGGACGAGACGCTGCCGATGTTCCTCTCATCAATTCATTTGGACCTCATTTCCTCAAGTCTTTCAAAGTGTGGACCTACGAGGTGGAGGCATCGCAGTGAACGCTTGCGATCGTTGATCGACACTGAGGCCGCGCGAGGAGGGCACGACATTCGACCTTGCTGATCTGACGAGACCGGCCCATACACGCAAGTGATGGCGCACCCGACGATGGGTGCTGGCCCCGCGCTCACGACAATATTGGAGCCATTCTTGAGCGTGCGCCGCTGCTGAAGTCGGGGCGTGGCGAGACACCATGTCTTTAGTCTGTGCGCAGTAGTTCGCCGCGACAGCGCAGTTACCCGCCTCGGCAGCACTCTCAAAGCCTTCGATCATGTTGCCGGAGGAGATTCTGCTACGTTGCTCCAGATGGCAACAAGCGAGATGTTTTCATTCAAGCAGCTACGCGTCAGCGCCACGGTACAATCGCCATCATCGAGGCCGACAGACTCACCTTGGAGCTTGATATGCCCACACCCGAGCATAGCGAGCGAGGAGGGGACAGCTGCCGTGACCCGGCGTAGCTGAGGTGGAGACCGCACGTCACGATCAACCTCACGCAAGGAGCGAAGTCTATGGCTAAACTTGATTACAACACTCCCGCCGAACTCTATCCGAGACAACGGAATGTCGGTGCAAGTCCAATAGGTTCGATTGGGTACAGGCGTTTCGACTCTGCAGCAGAGGCTGTGAAGTTTGCGGTCGAAGAGCTGCCTTCAGAGCTACTGTTGGGCACGCATCTTGTAGTCGACGGGGCTCGGTTCGACGGAGCCGGAATTCGAGCGCTTTACGAAGACGCTGACTACCCCTTGAAGCGGCACACTTCCAGTTGAGTGCAAGACGTCGGGTCCAGGAGCAAGCTTCAATCTTCGGCAGACCATTGAACCGACGCCCGCAGCTTACCCGGCACATCGTCGACCCCAACGGCGGGTCCAACATCGATTTTGTTTCGATCGCTCTCTTAAGGAAAGCAATTCTGTGCAGTCCGTGATCAGTGCACAATGAAGTTGTTCGAATGCCAGCACTGCGGTCAGTTGCTCTATTTCGAGAACACGCGGTGCGAGCGTTGCGGGCACGTTCTGGGCTATCTGCCGGATCGAGAGAACTTGGCCACCATTACGGGCGACGGCTGTGGCCGCTGGCATGCGCTGGGCGACGCCGAGGCAGCTTTCGGCTTCTGCTCCAATACTGCCTACGATGTCTGTAGTTGGCTCGTTCCGGCGGACGCGCCAGAAACACACTGCCGTGCTTGCCAACTCAATCGGACGACCCCCAACCTCGATGAACCAGAGAATTTACTTCTTTGGCGACGTTTGGAAGCTGCCAAACACCGCCTTGTCTTTGGGTTGCTGCGGCATAGTCTGCCGCTAGTCAACAAGTTCGACGACGCCGAGAAGGGACTTGCGTTTGATTTTCTCGCGGGGTCGGGCGCGACGTTCTGGGAAGGCCCACAGATCATCACAGGCCATCGCCAGGGACTGATTACCAAAGATATCTCTGAGGCCGATAATGCAGAACGCGAACGTCATCGCCGAGACCTGGCGGAACCCTACCGCACCCTCCTTGGACATTTCCGTCATGAGTCTGGCCACTATTATTGGGAGCGACTTGTACGGGGGTGGTGTCTGGCACGAAGCCTTTCGGTAGGAGCTTGGCGACGAGCGATACGATTACGGATCCGCCCTGCAAGCCCACTATGCAAAAGGGGGCAAGCCCGGCTGGCAGGATCGGTCCGTTAGTAGCTACGCCAGCGCCCACCCCTGGGAGGACTTCGCGGAAACCTGGGCGCACTATTTGCACATGGTCGATACTTTAGAGACGGCCGCCGCCTTCGGTCTGCGCGTGCGCCCTGAAGCTGGCCGCAACGCCGCGCTCGAGATGGACATCGATTTTGATCCATTCCGTCAGGACAATTTCGATGCATTGATCGCCGAATGGTTGCCACTTACGTATGCGGTCAACGGCCTCAACCACAGCATGGGCCAGCAAGAACTATATCCCTTTGTCCTGGCGCCGAAGGTCATGGGCAAGCTCCGTTTCGTCCACCGGCTCATCCACGGAAACAGTGACGCAAACCGACCTGAGGCGTCAAAGCCTGATTAGCTGGCCTGGGCATGATGGGCATTTGGCCGATGAGATCGATGTCAGCTTCATTTTCAGAATTGCTGGTCGAGTTGACTTGAACAGCAGGACGACGGTGAATAGCTCCTAGCAACGCTACCAAGAGGGCCTCCGCGCTTCTTCCCTGTGATTTTAGAAGAGGAGCCCCGCAGCCCTATGCGCGGGCGCGTGGCTCCCTCCTCGGCTCTACTTCAAAGTTTCATGAAGGAGCCGAGATAGGATGTCGAATGAACAGACTTTCGATCTAATCAAGCATAAGTCGCCAGTACTCACCTGACCTAGTTAAATCGCACTGCGGCGTCCTTGAAAGTTCGCAGTAGCGAACCGCTTCTTGCGCCCGGCTGACGTCTTTAGCTCGCAGACCAACCGTTTGCTTATCGCCCCAAGCAACCGTTGCACGAGATGGCGCCGTGCACGACACCTTGTGCTTTCCATTGAATGCGACTATACAGAGTGATCGACATTTGGCCGGACAATTGGCCGTAGCGCACAAGCGCGCGTTTCAGACCCTCCCAAACATCGACAATCTCGCTTCGGGGCGCGGCTCTGCGCGCCTTCAGGCACAACTGCATACACTTGGACGAAAGGAACCCCGATGAATACGGGAACTGTTAAGTTTTACAACTCCAATCGCGGCTTCGGCTTCATTGCTCCCGCCGATGGCAGCAATGACGTGTTCGTACACGCCACCGCGCTGGAGCGTGCTGGCATCGCGCACCTGGCCGAAGGTCAGAGTGTCAAGTTCGACACCGAAGTCGATCGCCGCAGCGGCAAGACCGCTGTGAGCACCATTGAGGCCGCGTAGTCTTTTCGGACGAACGTCTCGATGAATAAGAGCCGCCCCTTCGGGGGCGGCTTGTTAGCTTTTCTCGAACACGTCCACCGGATGTCCAACATCGGATGCCGAACTGTCACAAAGGCTTGACATGAGAACGTCACTTACCACGCGCATGACAGCAGCCAAGCGTAGTGCCGAGTTGGTTCGTAGCCAAAGTCAGCAGCGCCATGACAATTTGATGCGCGATCAAGGACGGGAACGTGAAGCGACGGCCAAAAAGACAGCCCGCCTACGCGAACTTCGACTAGCCAAGGAAGCTGCCGAGAGGGCAGAGGCGGCACTCAAGCCTGCACCCGCCAAGCGCCCAAGAGTGCGCAGGTCGAAGCAAACTTGATCGCTGCCAAACAAGAACACCGAGGTGCAAATGGCTAAGCCGAACTACAACTTTCAGAAAGCCGAGCGTGAGCGGGCGAAGCTGCGGAAGAAGCAGGAAAAACTCAAGCGGCTTGAACAAGAGACGGCCAAACGCCAAGCGGAGCGCGTCGATGGGACCGATCCGGATGCACCTGCCGCTACCGATGCAGGTGACCCCTAACCCGAAACAACAGCTCATCGCGTTTATTCCTGCCCGAAAGGTGACCAACCTCTCCTTT
>JARFRF010000124.1 GCA_029287395.1 Methyloceanibacter sp.
TTAAGATCGCGACTTTGAAACGGTCCCGTAACTATGCCCGGTGGGGTCTCGCTAACCAGTCGCAGATTTCTCCCGGACGAAAGTCGACACGTACAACCGCCGCTCTCGACCCGAGGCGCTTTAGCTTCGCCTATAGTTGCGGGCCGGGTGACGGTGCGACAAGAGCCTTCGTCCATGTCCAGTCACGCGGCTTGCGCTGATCACCGAGAACCGTCGTGGGCACATTCACGCTCTCAGGCTCGCCGACGACTGTCCCGCCGATCTGCCAGATGGCGGGCGCGGCCGAGAACGGAAGAGGGCCCCCGTGCTTGGAACGCCAGACAATCACAGCAGGAGTGTGCAGGTCCTGCGGCCGCACGGTCGGAGCGAAGTATGGGCGTCGGAGTAAGGCGATTCGTGCTTTACGGAAAAATCGGCGCAGATTACCCCCATCATTGCGGTCCATGACCATGAGTGTGCCGGTAGCAAAACCCATCGATTTCAGCTTTGCTGCGAGACTCTCATAAGGAACTGCCAGCCGACAGGAACCACAATCGGGCTCTAAAGCCCAAGCCAGGTTCACAGCCCGTACTGGCACTACCGCAAGCGTGGCCGCCAAGAGCACAATGCCGATCGACTTCGGTTGTGCCGCTGAGTCACAGCGCGTGACGAGCCACATCAGCCATAGGGGTGTGAACAAAAAGAAGGGGTGCATGTAGCGCTCGAGATAGTTCGAGGCGCCCGTCAATACGGCGCCCAGAACAAGAAAGACAAACCCCAGTAGCGTCATGCAAAACAGCATGAGCGGCCAATCGGGCTGAGCGCTCCCCAATTTTGTCGGCTCACACCTTCCTTGAGCACTGTCGGCCCCTCGCGCCACTACCTGGGGAACATTACAAGCAATATGAGCCAGAGGGGAAACAGAAAACCAAGCGGCGCATAGATCGCGTTGACGAAACCCATGAGGGTCGCGGTGAGGCGATCCGAGACTATGGGCGCCATCGTACGATTGAACACACCGACGAGGTCATAGTGGTTGGCAAAAAGCCACTACCCAAATGGAGCGATGATCGCGGCGGCAATGCAAACAGCTGCGAGAATTCGAACATGGAGTAGCCGCGCTCGCATTGTGGTCTGCAGAAGCGCGCAGGCGACTAAGATAATCAGAAAGCCGGCGAAGCCGTATTCGCTGATCAGAACGAGTCCGACTGCTCCGCCGAAGAGGAGGTAGTCGCCAATCCGCCCACGTTCAACCAATCGCATGAAGGCCCAGAGCGACGCGGCCATGGCGCAGCTCATGACAAGTGTGTGCGTGACAACTTCATGGACGCTCCAGCCGAACTGATAGAAAAGCAACGGAGACAGGCCCGCGACCACCGCCCAGCGCCGATCCTCAAACAGTCGGAGCGCGGTCAGATAGAGGAAGGCGAGAGTTGCGGTGAGCAGACTGTATTTGATGAGCAAGAAGCTCAGTAGGTTCGGGCCGGTCACGCGCTGGACCAGCCACAGCAGCCACTCGTAAAGCGGCGGCTGCCTCTGCTCATATCCAAGCGCCGGCATCTGAGCGAGGATATTGGCGAAGGCGGATGCGCCCGACAAATTCTCAGAGAATGCAAGACTCAGACTCGCATGCGCGACCCCGAAAAAAGGCCGAACAGAATAACGCCGCGGAGGCCCCACAGCGGGTTGCTTTTCTGCACTTCGACCGCCGCGCCGCCTTGGACGGGGCAGACTATCGACGCCATGAAATTTCGCTCCCCCGATGTGCCGAGGCCGACAATAGTTTGCCTAGGCTTCAAATGTGTCGGCTTGGTGTTGTTCAACGCCGGCTAGACCGCGATGTCATGGAATCAGGACGGATGACCCGGTCGTACGACGGCCTTCCATTGCCCGATGAGCCTTGGCCGCGTCCTTGAGAGCAAAGGTCTGATTGACGGAGACCTTGACTGCGCCTTTCTTCAACACGCCGAAGAGGTCGTTCGCGGTAGAAACGAGAGCCTTTCGTGTGGCGATAAAGTCCCAAAGCATAGGCCGTGTAGCGAAAAGCGACCCCTTCTGCGCAAGTAAGTTGATGCGAAACTCGGGGCAAGGTCCCGAGGACTGGCCGAAGCTAACCCATAAGCCCCGACGCTTTAGGCAATCCAGCGAACGCGGGAATGTATCCTTGCCAACGGAATCGTAGACGACGTCGATACCCTCACCGTTCGTATACTCCTGCACCTTGGCGACGAAGTCTTCCTCCAGATAGTTGATGACGTGAGCGCAACCGTGAGAGCGTGCGATCAGCGCTTTACCTGCAGAGCCGACTGTACCGATCACGGTTGCGCCGAGCGACGACGCCCATTGACACGCGATCATTCCGACGCCGCCCGCGGCGGCATGGAAGAGCAGCGTCGTCTTGGGACCGACTCTAAGGATTTGCCGCAATAGATATTGCGCAGTCATGCCCTTCAGCATCGCAGCAGCCGCTGTTTCATCGCTCACACCGTCGGGAATGCGCACAACACGATCGGCTGCAATCAAGCGCTCTTCTGCATAGGCGCCCATATTCCCTGCGTAGGCCACTCGGCGTCCCACCTTGAGTGAACGTACGCCCTCGCCGAGCGCCGTGATGACACCCGCGCCTTCGGTGCCTGGGATAAACGGAAGCTCGTCCTGCGGATAGAGACCCGATCGCATATACGCGTCTATGAAATTGAGGCCGATTGCAGTCTGCTTGATCCGAATCTCGCCGGGGCCAGGCTCGCCGACATCCGATTGCTCCCACTTGAGGACCTCTGGTCCTCCGTACTCATGGACGCGGATGACATGGGTCATAGCTTCGGTAACCCGTCTCTTCTTCCTTCGCCCAAACGTCGTGGACCCTTGCGCCCGTCAGTCGAGGCCGAGCTTGGCCTTGATCAGAGCGTTGACCGCTTGCGGACTGGCCTTGCCGGACGTCGCCTTCATCACTTGGCCAACAAACCATCCTGCTAGGGCTGGCTTCGCCTTGGCTTGCTCGACCTTGTCGGGATTGGCGGCCAGAACTTCATCGACGGCTTTTTCGATGGCGCCCGTATCAGTCACTTGCTTCATGCCGCGGGCTTCAACGATCTCTGCTGGATCTCCGCCTTCTGTCCAAACGATGTCGAACACATCCTTAGCGATCTTGCCGGAGATGGTCTCAGCCTTGATCAGATCGACAATGCCGCCAAGCTGCGCAGACGAAATCGGGCTATCGTTGATGGTGAGACCCTCTTTGTTCAGTCGCCCAAACAGCTCGTTGATGACCCAATTCGCGGCCTGCTTCGCGTCGCGCCCCTTCGCCACGTCTTCGAAATAGTCAACGCTCTCCCGTTCGGCCACAAGAACGTCGGCGTCGTAAGGGGTGAGACCGTAGTCGGCGATGAACCGCGCCCGCTTCTCGTCGGGGAGCTCCGGTAGGGTCTTGGCGATGTCATCGACAAAATCTTGGGTCAGTTCGAGCGGCAACAGATCAGGATCGGGGAAGTATCGATAATCATGCGCTTCCTCCTTGGAACGCATGGAGCGCGTCTCACCTGTCTTTGCATCGAACAGCCGCGTCTCTTGATCGATCGTGCCGCCATCTTCGATGATCTCAATCTGCCGGCGTGCTTCGTATTCGATGGCCTGGCCGATAAAGCGGATCGAGTTCACGTTCTTGATCTCGCAGCGCGTCCCAAATTCATCGCCGGGACGGCGGACGGACACGTTGACATCGGCCCGCAACGAGCCCTGATCCATATTGCCGTCGCACGTCCCGAGATAGCGCAGGATAGTCCGCAGCTTCGATACATACGCCTTTGCTTGCTCTGAAGAGCGTAAATCGGGCTTTGACACGATCTCCATCAACGCGACGCCCGACCTGTTAAGGTCCACATAGGAGTTCTGCGGGTGCTGGTCGTGTAGGCTCTTGCCCGCATCCTGTTCCAAGTGCAGTCGCTCGATGCCAACAATCACACGCTCGCCAGTGAGCATATCGACGATGACCTCGCCCTTACCCACGATGGGGTTCTTGTACTGGCTGATCTGATAGCCCTGCGGTAAATCCGGGTAGAAATAGTTCTTGCGGTCGAACACCGAGTAGAGATTGATCTCGGCCTTGAGCCCAAGACCCGTCTTTACGGCCTGGGAAACGCAAACCTCGTTGATGACGGGCAGCATTCCCGGCATGGCCGCGTCTACGAGACTGACATGGGAGTTTGGCTCGCCGCCGAACTCGGTCGAGGCGCCAGAAAACAACTTAGCGTTCGACGTAACCTGAGCATGGACTTCCATGCCGATCACAACTTCCCAGTCGCCGGTCTCTCCCGCGATCAAATTCGACTTTTCCGACTTGGCGTCCATACTTCGATGCCCCTGGAAGACCGCTACGTCTTCGGCTCCGCGCTACGGAGCTTCTCTTCCTCATACTGGATGAACCAGCCAATCATTTGACGCCAAAGCGCCTCGACAAGCTCCGGCGGCAAACCGTTGCTTTCGGCCCGCGCCCGCACCTTGTCGATGACCTGCTGAATGCGCCAGGGCACGGTCGCGTCGGCCGGGGCCTTCTTCAGTTGCCAAGCCCGGTCCACATAAGCGAAGCGCTCGCAGATCAAGTCGACGAGTTGTTCGTCGATCTGATCTATTTCGATTCGAACTTGGTCCATGCTCTCGCAGTTCTGTGCTGCACGTTTGGCCATGTTCTCGCTCCCTTATTCCGATGCCTCGGGGACGACCGCATCAACCGCAATCTCCACCAGCCAATCGGGTGATACGAAACCGGAAACTTCAAGCGTTGTGTTGGCCGGCCGAATATCGGCGAAGACCTCGCCATGGACCTTCGCCATCGCCTCAAAGTGTTTGATATCAACGAGATAGACCGTCGTGCGCACAACGTCACTGAGACTTGAGCCCGCATCTTGCAATGCCTTGTCGATCGTCTCGAAAATTGCGCGCGTCTGTGCTTCGGGATCCCCGAGGGCTACTGGTTTACCGCCAGAAGCCGCGGTGGTTCCGGCGACCGAGATCCAGTTGCCCACGCGAACCGCGCGCGAATAGCCGACCGACTTTTCATAGGGGCTCCCCGATGAGACCAAAAGCCGGCTCATAGCTTGCTCCACCAATCGTTTGGCTTCGCTATGAGCCCGGCCGCGTCTTCCACCACCTGAGCCACACGAAACATCGTTTCTTCGTCGAACGCCTTACCAATCACTTGAAGCCCGAGCGGCGTCCCTTCGGACGACAACCCAGCCGGCACGGAGATGCCGGGGAGCCCAGCCATATTGACCGTCACGGTGAAGATATCGTTCAAGTACATCTCAAGCGGATCGCCGGACTTCTCACCGGCCGCAAAAGCGGGAGCCGGAGTCGTCGGTGTCAAAATTGCGTCGACGCGTTCGAACGCTTGATCGAAATCCCTCTTAATCAGTGTACGGACTTTCTGTGCCTTGAGATAATAGGCATCGTAATAGCCGGCGGACAGCACGTAGGTGCCGATCAATACCCTTCGCTTGACCTCAGCGCCGAAGCCAGACTCGCGGGTATTCTCATACATCGAGATCACGTCCTTGCCTGGCTCGCGCAGGCCGTAACGCACACCGTCATAGCGCGCCAGGTTAGACGAAGCTTCGGCGGGCGCGACGATGTAGTAAGACGGCAGAGCGTACATCGTGTGCGGCAGACTAATGTCCTTGATCGTAGCGCCCGCCTCCGTCAGCCAGGCAATGCCCTGCTGCCATAGGACCTCGATCTCTGGCGCCATGCCGTCCACGCGATACTCCTTTGGAATGCCGATGGTGAGCCCCTTAACGCCTTGGCCGACAGCCGCCCCAAAGTCCGGCACCGCGATATCTGCACTAGTCGCATCCTTGGGATCATGCCCTGCCATGGCGGCGAGCATGATGGCTGAGTCTCGCACAGTCCGCGTGATCGGACCGGCCTGGTCGAGTGATGAGGCAAAGGCAACAATGCCCCAGCGTGAGCAGCGCCCATAAGTCGGCTTTAGTCCCACCGTCCCGGTGAAAGCGGCAGGCTGGCGGATTGAACCGCCGGTGTCTGTTGCTGTGGCGCCAAGGCACAGGCGCGCTGCGACAGCCGCTGACGAGCCGCCCGAGGAGCCGCCAGGCACGAGCGGCGCATCCGAGCCCTCGCGTCGCCAAGGATTGACCACCTCGCCATAGAAGCTGGTTTCGTTGGACGACCCCATGGCGAACTCATCATTATTGAGCTTGCCGAGCATCACGGCGCCCGCATCCCAGAGATTCGCGGTCACCGTCGATTCATAGGTCGGCGTGAAGCGGTCGAGGATGTGAGAACATGCAGTCGTCCGCACATCCTTGGTGCAGAAGAGGTCCTTGATGCCGAGGGGAATACCCTCAAGAGCACCCCCTTCCCCTTTGGCGAGCCGTCCGTCGCTCGTCTCAGCCATCTGAAGCGCACGCTCTGGCGTCTCGAGCACAAAGGCATTCAAAGCCCTGTTGGCCGACTTGATCGCGGCCAGATGCGCTTGCGTCAGCTCCACAGCCGAAAAGCTTCTTTCGGCAAGCCCTTCTCGAGCTTCGGCGATCGTCAGGTCTGTAAGGTCCTTCACGATGGTCTACTCAACAATTTTCGGAACGACGAAATAGTGATCGTCTTCTTGGGGCGCGTTCTTGACAATGTCGGCGGCCTTGAAGCCCCCCGTCACTTCGTCCTCACGCATCTTCATGGTCATGGCTTCGACCCGGGTCATCGGCTCCACATTGGACGTATCGAGTTCATCCAGCTGCGCCACCCAATCGAGAATGCCCGTCAGTTCCGATTCTAGGCGCTTGGCTTCCTCATCAGTGATGGCGATGCGTGCAAGGCGGGCGATACGAAAGACGGTGGCGCGGTCGACAGACATGGGATTAACGCTGTTTGGATCGAATGCTGGTTTGGTAACTGGCCCTTAGGCTCGGCGGCTGGGAAGACGGGCGAAACCCGGGCGTCCCCTGTAGCACCGCCCCGGCGGGGCGGCAACCTGGCGAAATACCTACCTTACAAGGACATCAAGCCTCGAACGGAACGCCAACCTCGGGCACAACAATCTCATGATCGGTCATAGCCGCGATGAACTTATCAGGCGTTTGGTCAATCACCGGGAAAGTCCCGTAGTGGCAAGGGATAATGGTATCGAAGTCGAAAAAGCGCTTGCAGGCAAGCGCAGCGCCCTCAGCGCCCATCGTGTAACGGTCGCCGATGGGCACAATGCCGATCTGCGGCTCGTGCAGCTCATTGATGAGAGCCATGTCCGAGAAGACGTCCGTGTCGCCCATGTGGTAGAGCGTCTTTCCGCCCTTGGCAGCGATCACGATCCCACATGGATGTCCGAGGTAAACGGGCCGCCCATCCACCATATTGGAAGAAGAGTGCTGCGCCTGGACGAAGGTCAGTGCAAATTCCTCTTGCGGGACCATGCCGCCGGTGTTGCCGGGGTCGGTTTTCTCAACGCCATGGCCGGCCAGATATGTCGCAAGTTCGTGCACGGCGATCAGCGTCGTGCCAGTTTCCTTGCAGATCCGAAGCGTATCGCCGACGTGATCTTCGTGCCCATGGGTTAAGGCAACATGGGTGATCCCGTCGATGACATCGGCCTCGCGGATACCGGCCTTCTCAAAGGTGGGATTGCCCGTAAGAAATGGATCGATCAGGATGCGGCTTGCGCCGAACTCGACCCGAAAACAAGAATGGCCGAACCACGTTATCTTCATGCTCACACCCCTTATGCGACACGGTGACTATGGCTGATCCCCTTCCTATCGAAGAGTTGCCGTCGCGGCTACAGCCTGGCGCTCGTCTTCTCGGTTTTGATCTCGGAACCAAGACGATCGGCCTCGCTCTGTCTGATGTTACCCGCGCGATTGCCACACCTTACGAGACATTGCGCCGCACGAAGTTCACTGACGATGCGAAGAAGATCGCCTTTATCGCAGCAAAGGAAGGTGTGGGCGGACTCGTGATCGGGCTGCCGCTCAATCTGGACGGCTCAGAGGGTCCGCGGGCCCAGTCAACTCGGGCCTTTGCGCGCAATCTCGCTCCGCATCTGGACCTACCTACGGCTTTTTGGGACGAACGCCTCTCCACCGCCGCGGTCGAACGTCATCTCATCGAGGCGGACGCCTCACGCAAACGTCGCGCCGAAGTCGTGGACCGGATGGCGGCGGCCTACATTCTGCAGGGCGCGCTAGACCGGATGAAAGCGCTCTAGCGAGCCCTGTCCGTCAATCGTTCATCTGGAACAGTTCGTAGTCGACCGGGTCTTCGGGACACAGCCCCGTCCCACATAGCGCAATGGTCGAGAAGACGTTCGCAAGTGTCAGAACAAAGAACAACAGAAGCGCGATCAGCGGTAGCCCCTTCATGCGCCCCGAAACCGGCTGCATCTGCGAAAACTGCCGATCACTGAGCAACATAAGCGCGCAGCCCAACACGATGGCCACGGCGAAAAGAAACGCCCAGGTGTAGAGGTGCAGCCCCCAAACTGCGGGACCATAGAAGCCGGTCCCCGGCACAATATGCAACAAGACCTGGCGCATGGAGATAGCCGCACTTGCGACCGCGCCAAGTGTGGCAATGGCATAATGGCTGGGTTTCGGGCCAAACACGAAATTGAGCATCAGCCCGCATCCGGCGGCGATCAGGCCCGCCCGCTGGAGAATGCACAATGGACACGGAAGTTCGCCGAACCAAACCTGATCGATAAACGCCATCGTCAGGACCGCGCCGATCACGAGCAGCCCCAGGGCGTTCAACAACCTCGACAACTCAGCGGACACCGCCCAGCTCCTTAGAGTTGGATCATTAAGTCTTCAGTTAGGTGGATATGGAAGAGGATCAGCATGGTCACAACGCCGATCAACCAAAAGCCAACAGATACACTGCGATGCCGAAGCCAGGCCGCTCCGATCGCGCACGCGAACAGCACAAATGGCAAGCTCATCATGGGTATCGTGCTCCCGATTTTCCCAACAAGCTGGCGACTTCCAACATCCAGCGTCGGCGCCAGGTGACGAAGTGCCATTCGGATCTGGCAGCAGCGATCCCGGCATCGGCGAAACATCGATTCGCCGCGGATAAGACTATTTGACATTGACCGTGTGTTGGCAAGGGCTGTACTGCGCCAGAGCGCACGCGCAGCGCCGTGCTTAGTCGCATCTTTGGTTGGCGTGGCTATGCGTGATCGGCACCAGACTCCCATAGAAAATTTGGTCGTGATCAGACGCTCTGATCGAACCGCGCTTGAAGCTTTCCTGTCCTAGGCTTATACAGTGCGCTTTAATGAGCATCGCGGCTGAAGCCCCTACCCCATCCTTTCCGCATCGCCACCTTCTCGGTATCGAAGGTCTTAAGCGGGACGAGATCCTATCGTTGCTCGACCTCTCCGAGGAAGCGGCTGAGCAAAGCCGCAGGGTCGACAAAAAGAGCAGCGACTTACGCGGCAGAACGCTCATAAACCTTTTCTTTGAAGCCTCGACTCGCACCCAGAGCTCGTTTGAGCTCGCGGGGAAAAGGCTCGGCGCCGACGTGATGAACATGTCGATCCCGACCTCGTCCATCAAGAAGGGCGAGACGCTGATCGATACCGCGGTCACGCTCAATGCCATGCGTCCCGATCTTCTTGTGGTCCGCCATCATGCTGCCGGAGCGGTTGAACTCCTCTCGCAGAAGGTCGACTGCTCCGTGATCAACGCAGGCGATGGCAGTCACGAGCATCCAACTCAGGCTCTGCTCGATGCTCTGACGATCCGCCGTCACAGGGGGAGCTTTGAGGGATTAACCGTCGCGATCTGTGGTGACATTGCGCATTCGCGCGTGGCGCGATCGAACATCCTGTCGCTGAACACGCTCGGTGCACGGGTTCGCGTGGTTGCCCCATCAACCCTACTCGGCGAAGCGGTAGACAGGCTTGGGGTCGAAGCCTTCACGTCAATGCGAGAAGGCTTAAGGAATGCCGACGTGGTTATGATGTTGCGGCTACAACGCGAGCGTATGGCCTCTAGCCTCATCCCAAGTCAGAGAGAGTACTTCCACTTCTTTGGGCTTGACGCAGAGAAGCTCGCGGGCGCGCGCGACGATGCGATTGTGATGCATCCGGGACCGATGAACCGTGGCGTGGAAATCGATGCCCAAATCGCGGACGGCTCTCGCAGCGTGATCCGGGAGCAGGTCGAGATGGGCGTTGCCGTGCGGATGGCCGTGCTGCAAGCCCTCGCGCGCCAGCTTCCAAATCAATGACCACCATGGATACCGAAACCGAAACTCAAGCCGCCCCGCCCCGCCAGCACAAGAAGCTGGCGCTGGTGAATGCGCGGCTGATTGACCCTGGCTCAAGCTTGGATGCCTTTGGCGGACTCTTGATCGCGAACGGCACGATTGCCGATCTTGGTATGCACATCACGGAAGGTTTGATCGAGGGTGCCGAATATCTCGACTGCGGTGGACGCACAGTCGCCCCGGGGCTGATCGATATGATGGTCTTCTGTGGTGAACCGGGACACGAGCACCGCGAGACTTTGGCGACGGCGAGCCGTGCGGCGGCGGCAGGTGGCGTAACCACCATATGCTGCATGCCTAGCACCGACCCAGTTATCGATGATGTTGCCCTGGTAGACTTCATTCTCCGCCGCGCACGCGATACGGCCCTTGTGCACGTTCATCCGATGGCGGCAATGACCCGGGAGCTCAAAGGCAAAGAAATGGCGGAGCTCGGCCTGTTGCGCGAGGCCGGAGCCGTCGCCTTCACCAATGGCAAGCTCAGCGTGGCCAACGCGAAGCTGATGCGAAATGTCTTGTCTTACGCCAAGGACTACGATGCGTTGATCGTCCACCATCTTGAGGATGCCGATCTCGCCGAGGATGGCGTCATGAATGAGGGCGAAGTGGCGACACGGCTTGGCCTGCGCGGGATCCCGACAGAGGCTGAAACCGTGATGCTTGACCGAGACATCCGCCTTGTTGAGTTGACCGGGGGCCGATACCACGCGGCCCAAATCTCGTGTCGAGCTTCGCTCGACGTTATCAGGGCCGCAAAGGAACGCGGCCTTCCGGTAACGTGCGGCGTCAGCATCAATCACCTAACGCTGAACGAAAACGATATCGGTCCCTACCGGACCTTTTTCAAAATGATGCCGCCGTTGCGGTCTGAGGACGACAGGCAGGCAATGGTCGAAGGGGTGGCCAGCGGCGATATCGACGTCATCGTGTCCGCCCACGACCCAAGGGGCGCCGAGGGTAAGCGCCGCCCGTTCGTCGAGGCCAACGATGGCGCCGTTGGCCTTGAGACCATGCTCGGAGCGAGCTTGCGTCTCTTCCACAATGGCGAGATTACGCTGCACCGCCTTCTCAATGCCCTTTCAGCGCGACCAGCAGAACTTCTTGGGCTCGAGGGAGGCCGGCTTGTGAAAGGTGCGCCAGCGGATCTCGCCTTAATCGATCTGGAGATGCCCTGGACAGTCGCGCGCGAAGACCTCCGCTCAAAATCAAAGAACACTCCGTTCGACGAAGCACGTTTCGAAGGACGCGCACTGGTAACATTCGTCGCGGGACGCCCAGTCTACCACTTCGGTTGACCTGGCCGAGGCGCAACACGGGTGACGGGGACTCATAATGCCACCGTTTGAGGACGGTTCAGCCGCAGATCCAGCCGCATCGGGCGCCTATCTCCTTTGCTTCGCGCTTGGCTATCTCCTCGGATCGATTCCTTTCGGACTTGTGCTAACGAAGCTCGCTGGGCTCGGTGACGTTCGGAGTATTGGCTCAGGCAATATTGGGGCGACGAATGTGCTGCGGACAGGCAACAAGGGCCTCGCAGCGCTCACTTTGGCACTCGATTTGCTGAAAGGTACCGCCGCCGTGCTCATTGCTGGATCTTTTGCCGGGCAGTTCGGCGCCGTCGTCGCCGGCTTGGGTGCTTTTGTCGGCCACCTTTTCCCGATTTGGCTCCGCTTTCGAGGCGGCAAGGGGGTTGCCACGTTCATCGGCGTTGCCCTTGGCCTTTACTGGCCCGCTGCTGTTGGCTTTTGCCTTGTTTGGCTCCTTGTAGCTTTGCTCACGCGCTATTCATCGGTCTCGGCACTCAGCGCAAGTGTCGCAACGGTTCTTGGCCTCGCGCTTGTTGGGGAGCAGACCTTGGCCATTGTTTTCGGCTTGATGACCGCCCTCCTCTACTTCCGTCATAAGGAGAATATCGCCCGCTTACTCAAAGGCGAGGAATCTCGTATTGGCGGCACCAAGGACAAGGCCTGAACAATCTAGCGCGAGTGCGATGCTGGTTAGCTTGCCCGTTGACGACCCTTGCTGAGCGACCGGGCCTTGTGACCGCAGATCTCGCAGCGCGTAGTGACACACCCCTCAGTAGCATTTATTCACTATAACCAACTAAGGTGATAAGGCCTTTGCGTTGGGGGTAGCCGTACGCGCGTTTGCTATACTCGTTTTAGCCGCGCGCATAATTGCCTGTTTTTCCACATGTGCTGGTCCGGACCCTGACCTCGTCGAAGTGATTCAGTTGAGGGTTCGCTGATTGCGGGCAGGAAGCAATAAAACCGACTCGAAACGCCGGCTGACTGACGCTCAGCGGATTGCCTGGCTCCGCTTACTACGTAGCGAGAATGTTGGGCCGGCGACCTTTCGTGCGCTCGTCAATCAGTTCGGCGGCACGCAAGCCTCCGGCCCGACCAATCGCGTATCGGTTGCTCTATAGCATTACATGCACTTTATAAGTGTCAACCGTCCTTCTGTGCAATTTGACAGAAACCGATCGAGTCACCATTTTCGCCGACGAGTTGGGGGGCAACTCCAAAATTTCGCCCTTGGCCGAGCGCCATTCGCGCGGCTAGGAACATCTCAATGAACATCGTCATCGTCGAATCGCCGGCAAAGGCCAAAACCATCAACAAGTACCTCGGCTCCGATTACCGGGTGCTGGCTTCCTATGGCCATGTTCGCGATTTGCCGTCCAAGAACGGATCGGTGCTGCCTGATAACGATTTTGAGATGCATTGGGATGTCGACCCGAAGTCAGCCAAGCGATTGAACGAGATTGCCCAGGCCGTCAGAGGCGCCGATAAGCTCATCTTGGCGACCGACCCGGATCGCGAGGGCGAAGCCATCTCCTGGCATGTGCTTCAGGTTTTGGAGCGGAAGAAGCTCCTTGGCAAGATTCCCGTGGAGCGGGTCGTCTTCAACGCTGTGACAAAAGATGCGATCCGCGACGCCATGCAGAATCCGCGCGCGATCGACGAGCCACTGGTCAATGCGTATCTCGCGCGCCGCGCCCTGGATTACTTGGTGGGCTTCACGTTGTCCCCCGTCCTTTGGCGCAAACTACCCGGCGCACGCTCCGCGGGCCGGGTCCAGTCGGTTGCCTTGCGGCTCGTTTGCGAACGGGAACTGGAGATCGAAAAGTTCGTAGCGCAGGAGTACTGGTCCATCACCGCATCGCTGGCAACGGACAAGAACCAGGCCTTAACGGCGCGTCTCTATTCGGTGGAAGGCGAGAAGCTCGGCAAGTTTGACATCCCTAACCAGGAGGCAGCCGAGAGACTCAAGGCGGCACTGGAAGGCGGCCGGTACAGTGTCGGGAAGATTGAAAGTAAGTCGCAGAAGCGCAATCCCGCCGCCCCGTTCACAACATCGACGCTACAGCAGGAAGCATCACGCAAGCTCGGATTCAGTCCACGCCAAACGATGCAGGTGGCGCAGCGCCTATACGAAGGCGTCGACCTGGGCGGCGCCGCCGAAGGGCTCATTACCTATATGAGGACTGACGGCGTACAAATTGCGCCAGAAGCAGTATCCGCAGTTCGGTCACTTGTGAGCGGCTTATATGGTTCAAGCTATGTGCCGCCCTCTCCGCGACAGTACTCATCGAAGGCGAAGAACGCGCAGGAAGCACACGAAGCTATTCGGCCAACTGACTTCAGCAAAGCGCCCGATAAGGTGAGCGGCTATCTCGAGCCGGATGCGCTCAAGCTCTACAAGTTGATCTGGCAACGCACGCTGGCGAGCCAGGCGTCCAGCGCAGAAATCGAGCGCACCACAGCAGACGTCGATGTAGCGGGGACGGATGGCAAAGCCTATGGCGCTCGGGCAACAGGGTCCGTCATCCGCTTCGACGGATTTCTGAAGATTTACGAGGAAGGAGTAGACGACGCAGTTGGCGAGGACGGCTCCCTTCCCGCTTTGTCGAAAGGCGAGCCGCTCAATCCTCGTGGTGTCGAGGCCAAGCAACATTTCACCGAGCCACCTCCGCGTTACTCAGAGGCGACGCTTATCAAGAAGATGGAAGAGCTCGGTATCGGCCGTCCTTCGACATACGCCGCGACTCTGAACGTCCTGCGTGAGCGGGACTATGTGCGTATCGATAAGAAACGGCTCATCCCAGAAGACAAGGGACGGCTCGTAACAGCATTCCTAGAGAGTTTCTTCAAACGCTATGTTGAGTACGATTTCACCGCAGATCTTGAAGAGAAGCTAGACCTGATTTCCGCCGGCACTCTTCAGTGGAAGAATGTGCTTCGTGATTTCTGGCGCGACTTTATTGGTGCGGTTGACGAGATCGGCGATCTGAGGATTGCGCAGGTCCTTGATGCATTGAACGAGTTACTCGGACCGCACATTTTTCCG
Organism: Methyloceanibacter sp.; assembly: GCA_029287395.1. Taxonomy (GTDB): domain Bacteria; phylum Pseudomonadota; class Alphaproteobacteria; order Rhizobiales; family Methyloligellaceae; genus Methyloceanibacter. Next base: position 14,608 of record JARFRF010000124.1, read on the forward strand.
GACACCGGCGATGGCAAACCACGCGCGTGCCCGGCTTGCAGCGACGGGCAGCTCAGCTTGAAAGTCGGTAAGTTCGGCGCATTCGTCGGTTGCTCAAACTATCCAGACTGCCGCTACACACGACAACTCGCCGAGACCGGCGACAAAGCAGCTTTCAGTGATGGAAAGGTGCTCGGGCTCGATCCTGAGACAGAACTGGAAGTCACTATTCGTTCTGGCCGCTTCGGTCCCTACATCCAACTTGGCGAAGAGGCCGGCGGTGAGAAACCCAAGCGTGCGTCGATCCCGAAAGGGACGGATCCGGAGGCGATCGACTTAGCCCGCGCGCTAGCGTTCCTATCGCTGCCCCGAGAAGTTGGTATCCACCCTGAGTCGGGGAAACCGATTACAGCAGGCTACGGACGGTTCGGACCCTATGTTCAGTGTGATGGAAAATATGCAAGCTTGTCGACACCGGAAGATGTCTTCGAAGTTGGCGCAAACCGCGCGATTACACTTCTTGCCGAGAAGGCCGCAAAGGGCGCACAGCGCGGCGCAAGCGTAATCAAAGACCTGGGCGAACACCCGCAAGTCGGGGGCAAAGTCCAAGTGATGAACGGTCGCTACGGGCCCTACGTTAAGCACGAGAAGATCAACGCGACGATCCCGCGCGACCGTGACCCTGAAGACGTGACGCTCGACGAAGCCGTCCAACTGATCGCAGCTCGCGCGGCTAAAGGCCCGGCCAAAAAAAAGACAGCAAAAAAGAAGGCGGCCAAGAAAGCCGCGACAAAGAAGACAGCCGCAAAAAAGGCAGTAGCCAAGAAGAATGCCACTCGGAAGACGGCGCGAAAGACCGCCCCAGCCAAAGAGGCCGCCGACGAGGCGGCAAGTTAAGCGGCAGACGTGGCTCCACCCAAGAAGACGACATCGCCCAAAGCGGCCGCGACGACATCCGACGCGAAAAGCAAAACCGCGAGAAAGCCAAAGGCGGGCGCCAAGACCAAGACGAAAGCCAAAACAGGACTTCCCTCCAAGAGGGAAATCGTTGAGTTCTTGGAAACCTCCACGGCCAAAACCGGCAAGCGGGAGATTGCCCGAGCCTTCGGCGTCAAAGGCGCTGATCGGATCGCCCTTAAATCCCTCCTGCGCGAGATGGCCGAGGAAGGCCTGATCGCCGGCTCTCGCCGAAGCCTCTCACGACCTGGCGTTCTACCGTCCGTTACGGTGCTCGAGATCGTCGCCCGCGATGAAGACGGCGAATTCGTCGCTCGGCCCGCAACCTGGGATGACGAGAACGGCTCAATTCCGAAGATTCTCATGGTGGAAGGCCGAGGCAATCTCGCGCAAACGCCAGGCATAGGGGATCGCGTGTTGGCGCGGATCACAACCCAAAAGGCAGATGCGGACTACCCGTATCATGCTCGGACCATCAAAAAGCTGCCGCGATCGACGGCGCGCAGCTTACTCGGCATCTTCAGGTCGCTCTCGTACGGTCGCGGGGTTATCGACCCCATCGACAAGAAACAGCTGAAGGAATGGACAGTGCCGAAGGGCTCAGCGGGCGACGCCGAAGACGGAGAACTTGTCCGTTTCGAAATCGCGCGTTCCGTCCGCTACGGCGTGCCGACGGCACGTATCGTTGCGCGCCTGGGAAACCCCGAGGCCCAACAGGCCATCAGCCTGATCGCACTACATGCTCATGGCATCCCGGATGTGTTCCCGCCTCCCGTGATCGCAGAAGCCGATTCTGCCAAGGAAGTTGGGTTAGGGTCGCGCGTCGACCTCCGCAAAACACCGCTTGTCACCATCGATCCGGTAGATGCCCGCGACCACGACGACGCAGTGTTCGCCGAGCCCGACACAGATCTAGACAACGAGGGAGGTTGGATCGTCACCGTCGCCATTGCCGACGTTGCGCACTACGTTACGCCTGGCAGCGCACTCGACAAGGAAGCACGAAAACGGGGTAACTCCGTCTACTTCCCTGATCGCGTCGTACCCATGCTGCCGGAGCGCATCTCTAATGAGCTCTGTTCCCTGAAGGAAGGAGTCGACCGACCTTGCCTTGCCGTCCGCATGGTCCTTGACAAGGGCGGCCAAAATAAAGGGCACCGCTTCTTCCGGGGCCTTATGCGTTCCGCCGCGAGCCTGTCTTATGAACAGGCCCAAGCGGCAATCGACGGACGGACGGACGGCACAACAGATCCGCTGCTCGATTCTGTTTTACGACCCCTTTGGGGCGCATACGCGAGCCTTAGCAAAGCCCGCAAGGCACGCGGACCACTTGAACTGGAGCTGCCAGAGCGCAAGATCTTGTTGGACGACAAAGGCCGCGTCCGCGGTATCGCGACCCCGCCGCGCCTCGATGCCCACCGGCTCATCGAAGAGTTCATGATCCAAGCCAATGTTGCTGCTGCCGAGGCGCTGGAAACAAAGCGGTCACCGCTGATCTACCGGGTTCACGATGCGCCGTCGAAGGAAAAGCTTGTAGCACTCGGTGAGTTCCTAGCGACGATCGACATGAAGATCGCGAAAGCCGGAACGCTCCGGCCCTCGCAGTTCAACCGTATCCTTGCCGACACGAAAAGCTCGCCCAACGCTGAGCTCGTCGCTGAGGTGGTCCTCAGAAGCCAGAGCCAAGCAGAATACACTCCGCGCAATCTGGGACATTTCGGTTTGAATCTCCGACGCTATGCGCACTTCACCTCGCCGATCCGACGTTATGCAGACTTGATCGTACATCGGGCGCTCATCCGTGCGTTGGGCCTTGGCGATGGCGGTCTAACGGATAGAGAACTTGACGACTTGGAGGAGATCTCCGGCGCGATATCCGATACAGAGCGGCGCGCCATGGCGGCCGAACGAGATACGGTGGACCGTCTTACTGCCGCCTATCTCGCCGATCGCATCGGAGCCACTTTCAGCGCGAAGGTTTCAGGACTCGTGCGCTCGGGACTTTTCGTGCGCCTAAACGAAACAGGCGCTGATGGGTTTGTTCCGGCTTCCGCCATTGGACATGAATATTTCTACCACGATGAAGTTCGCCAAGCACTTGTTGGCGAGGACTCAGGGCTCGCATACCAACTCGGGGACCAAGTCGAGGTACGTCTTGTAGAGGCAATCCCCACGGCGGGAGCGCTACGATTTGACATGTTGAGTGAAGGACGCAAGATCGCTAATTTCCGAAGTGGCCCGCGGTCGAGGACCGCCGACCGAAGCAAAGGCCGCAGGCGAGCCAAACCCCGCGGTTCGCGTCCGAAGAAGCGCTGATTGTTCTGGGCTTTCGCCAGGCGCTAGTTAAAGGAAGATGAGAATGTCGCAGCACGCAGGTCGGGCCACTGGCGAACGCCCTCTTCAGCAATCTCTCCTGCGGGGGACGATGCTAAAATGTCCAGCATGCGGCGTCGGCTCTCTTTTCACGCGCTATTTGAAGGTGAGCGATCACTGTTCTCATTGTGGCGAAGCCCTTCACCATCATCGTGCCGATGATGCCCCTGCCTACTTCACGATTGTCATTATCGGCCATGTGATCGTCAGCCTTGTTCTGACTGTCGAAGTGGCTTTCCGCCCGCCGCTTTGGCTTCACGCGGCCGTCTGGTTGCCTCTCACGATCGTGCTGGCGCTTGCAGCTCTCGCGCCTATCAAAGGGTTCCTGGTTTCGCTGCAGTGGGCGCTGCTGATGCACGGGTTCGATCCTGAATACAGAGAAGAGGTGTGCGACCGGCTGGCACCGCCCTCGGCCTAGGCCGCAGGGCCGCTTGACTTACGCCGGCGAAACACTAGGTTGCGCGCAACCTCGCGCGGCTCGTAAGGGACCTGCGCAAAGCACCCGAACAGTTTCCATTCGAGGATAGTAATGGCGAAGCCCATCACACAGAAGATCAAACTTTTGAGCACCGCCGGCACCGGCTACTTCTACGTCACAAAGAAGAACCCGCGTAATCAAACCGAGAAGATGGTTTTTAAGAAGTACGATCCGGTCGTTCGGAAGCACGTCGAATTTAAAGAAGCGAAGATCAAATAGCGTCACGCTTGTCCGCGGCAGCAGCTGGCCCGAAACGCATGACGAGCGCCAGCGAGCATACCGCGATACGAAGACACAGATATTTTCTGAAAGTTGAGTTGCCCTGAGCTAGGGCCGCGGAGGGAAACTAACTACCAAAATGGTGGCCGGTCGACACGCGGCGCTAACGAGGAGGCCACTCTACCGCGCCCCGACCGGCCAAACCCCACGGACGCAGGAGATGCGGCGGACCTGAGCATTCCGCAGGGTTGTTCACTGGTGGAAGAGCCGAACAATCGCAGCCCGAAGCTCGGTAGCTCCCCGGCCTCGTTGCAATCGCCACCTCCCACGCGGCGCATATGAAACAACTGAGAGCATAAAAGCTATCTCAACGGGAACCAAATCAATCGTTACCGTTACATTAATACGACAAAATCTTAATCGCTGCAAAGATTTAAGCGCTAACACTAAGCCTGTGTGTCAAGTCTGCAGCCGGACGGAATTGACCATCAAGGCAGGATCAGCGTTCATCGCGGCCTAGCTCAGGTGATTCGGTCCAATTAGTGCCGGCAAGCCGTCCGGGCACCACAACCTAGGCTGCGTTCGCCGCCACGCGATTGCGACCGTCGCGCTTCGCGCTGTAGAGCGCTTGATCTGCGCGCCTCAGGATGAGTTCAGGCCTGTCGTCTCCATACTCCAGAGCCGCCACCCCGATGCTTGACGTGACGTTTATTGGGTTGCGCTGCAAGCCAACCACGAAGGGCATGGCGGCAATGCAATGGCGAAGACGTTCCGCAACGCGATACGCATTCTCGAGACTGGTGTCCGGCATCACCACGACGAACTCCTCACCGCCGAGGCGGCACGCGAGATCGCTCGCCCGAACATTGTCACGCAGTCGCGAAGCCAATGCTCTTAAAGCGTCATCACCGGCGTCATGTCCATGCGTATCGTTGATGAGCTTGAAGCGATCGACATCGATCAACAGGATCGATAGAGCCCTGCCGCAATCAACCGACCTGTCGAAAAGCGCCTTCATGTGACGCGTGAAATAGCGACGATTGTGGAGAGTTGTGAGCGGATCCAGAACGGCCAACTCGACGGACTGCTCTAGCCGGGAACGCAAATAGTCCGTATAGCGCTTGCGCTTTATCTGCGTGCGAACACGCACAAGCAGCTCACTCGTATTGACAGGACGCACAATGTAGTCGTTGACGCCCATATCAAGGGCACGATGCAGGCGGCCCTGCTCTTCAGCTTCTGCCAATGCGAGAAGCGGTAGATGACGCCCATCATCCAACGACCGTATCTCGGAGCACAGTCGCAGCCCATCCGCGTTTCGAAGACTCAAACTAATGACAATGAGATCGTACTCCCCACTTGGCAAAGACAAAACCGCTTGAGCTGGGTCGGTCGTGTGAAAGATTTGGTTTTCGGTTCTCAGGGCCTCGACAATGCGCGATGCCGCTGCTTCGCGATCTTCCACAACGAGAACTCGCCCTTGGCTCTCGATGACAGCGGACTTGCCCTCTATCGGGAGACCGAGGCCGAACTCACCGTCGGAAGCAGCACGGAGAAGCATTTCGTCGGTCAGTACTTTGAAGCGCGCAAGGTTCTTGATACGTGTAATCAGCGCAAGATTGTCGACAGGCTTGGTCAGAAAGTCGTCCGCACCTGCCTCCAACCCTTCTAGCAAATCGCTGGATTGATCGAGGGCCGTGACCATCACGACGGGAACATGCTGTGTTCGCGCGTTGGATTTGAGCTGCCGGCAGACTTCAAAGCCATCCATGCCAGGCATCATGACGTCAAGCAGGATGACGTCCGGCAAGTCTACGCTACACATTGCCAGTGCATCGGCGCCGTTTGATGCCGTCTGCACCGTGAAATACTCGGCCGTCAGCCGCGCTTCCAGCAGCCTCCGATTTGCCGAGTTATCATCGACGATAAGGACCCGCGCCGTCATGAAGGCTAGCGCGCCTCTCCAATAAACTGCTTCACCGTGTCGAGAAACATCATTACGGAGATTGGCTTGGAGATATAGGCCTCGCAGCCCCCTTCCCTGATCCGCTCCTCATCGCCCTTCATAGCGAATGCGGTTACAGCAACAACTGGTATCTCTCTAAGCTCATCGTCTTCCTTAAGCCATTTCGTGACTTCCAGGCCGGAAACCTCAGGCAGCTGAATATCCATCAGTATGAGGTCTGGACGGTGTTCGCGCGCAAGTTCCAACGCCTCCACCCCGTTTCGGGTCTGGAGCGTCGCATATCCATGCGCATCGAGGAGGTCGTGGAACAGCTTCATATTGAGCTCGTTGTCCTCGACAATCAGCACTGTCTTTGTCATTGGCATCGGTCCCGGCGATTCTGTTCCATTATCATCGGCGATTTGGCCGCGACACGCAGGAGAATGTCGTTCCGGCGTCGGAGCGGCCGGCGCGCGCATGGAGTAAGCCATTGGCGTCTGCAGAAACCCATGGTTCGACGGTGTCGTCGCCATGGGGGTAGTCCGCATCCTCTGAAACATCGTGTTATCGCCCCTTATGGTTTCGGGCACTATCACCTAGAACCTGTAACCAAACTCTGAAGCAGAACGGAAAACTGCGAGCGATTTATCGCATGTGCGCTTAACGTACGCACCAAGCTGTGCTGTTGCTTGCGGATTTTTACGCTAGCACCTTCCGTGATCTGACTATTTACACCTTGTTTCCTTTAAGTACTCAAGTGAGCTCAACTTTCCTTCCACCGTGTACTCGCCGTAGTCGATGACTAGGTCGCCGCCGACACCGTTCTGGTAGAGCCGATAATCGATCTGGTAGCTGGGCGTCAGGTCGCCGATGCCTAAGTCGTAATAGCCGATTGAAATGGGCCATGACGCCAAGTAACCTAGATCCTCCTTTTGGATGGCCTTTTGCTGCTGGCCGAGTTCAGCGCCGGGCTTCGACTTTTGCCCGATAAAGGCAGTAGTATTGAAAATTTTTTGTCCCTTCTCGGTCCCATCATAAACCTTTGCTTGGAACACTGTTTTTCCCGTAATGGCATGCTCAATCAGCGCAAGGCTGTGTTGCGTTGGGAACATGACTGGGCCGGAAAGACTGAATTCTTCGTTTGCAGGCTGGGTAAGCTTGACTGTGATACTCTCGTCAGAACGACCACGTGTGGCACGCCCCATGGTTGCTTCGTCGAGACGATTATTCAAACGTTGAGATGAGTGGAACCGGAACGTTTCTCCGTCTCCCTGTTCGCGGGTCGACGACCAAACATCGGCCAGAATCGTCTCGCCTTGCGCATCGGTCACTTGGCTTACCAACCGCGTATTGAGCGAATAGCCTCTACAAGCCGATCCCGTGAATTCGAAGACCAAACGGCCATCATAGGCCGTGACACCCGACCCGGAGCGGGCCTCGCCCAATGACATTTCGTAAATAGCTCGATGAGGCGCCAATTGGCCGGCCCCAATGGACCAGCCCTCATCGGGCAAGCCCAAGGCGGCGAAAAGTACGAAGCATGAGAGCCAGCGGCCCCTGGCGCGGTTCATAGGATCGGCCTTCTTCTTATCTGCTCGACGGCGGAAACCTTTCGAGGCCCATCGAAGTAACAATTTTTGTCACCAACACCCTCTTCGGGCAAGGGGTGGTGGAACCGTTTGAACCTTACCAGGACAGTAATTTGCCAGGCGAGCTTGCGGGGTAGGGCTTTTTGCTCAACTGTAACCGCAGCGTCTAGTTCTGGAGGGATCATGGCGGGAGAGATCGAATCACGTCTCAGGGCTCTGGACCTCGAGTTGCCCGAAGCCAAGCCGCCAATCGCAAGCTATGTCCCCTTCGTCCATATAAACGGGCAGCTTCTGGTTTCCGGTCAACTGCCAATGCGGGACGGTGCGATTGCGGTCACAGGTCACGTCGGAGGGGAGGTCTCGTTGGCCGCAGGACAGGATGCGGCGCGGCTCTGTGCGCTCAACATTCTGGCGCAGGCTAAACTGGCGCTGGGCGACCTGGACCGGATCGTGCAGCTGCTGCGCATAAATGGCTTTGTCAGTGCCGTTCCCGAGTTTGGCGACCATCCTAAGGTCATAAACGGCGCCTCGAATTTGCTCGTCGACATTCTCGGCGACAAGGGACGCCACACGCGTATTGCCATTGGCTGCTCAAGCTTGCCGCTCAACGCCGCTGTCGAGATTGACGCCGTCTTTGCCATAGAGTGATGGCAAACAAGCGAGGCCACGTATGAGCGAACTCTACTGGCTGAAGCGTCCGATCGCTCATCGCGGGCTCCACGATGCCGAACGCGGCATTTGCGAAAACAGCGTGTCGGCGGTCAAGGCAGCCATGCGGAAAGGCCTCGCCGTCGAGGTCGACATTCAGCGCGCCGGCGGCGATATGCCAGTCGTCTTTCACGATGCGACCCTTGATCGACTAACGCACGAGACCGGTCCTGTCGCGGCGCGAGACATTGAAAGTTTGCGCGCGCTGTCGCTGAAACACGGAGGCGACAAGATTTTGTCGTTGCCAGACTTGCTCGAAATCGTCAGCGATGCGGTGCCCCTATTGCTTGATGTTAAGACCAACGGTTCAGGGCACGGAACCTTCGAGGCCAACATTGCCAATATTCTTGCGGGTTACCACGGCCCAGTGGCAGTCATGTCCTTCGACCCCTATTCGGTCTCCGCGTTCCGTGAGCATGCCCCAGCCCTGCCACGCGGCCTGGTCTCGTGCCGCTTCAACGATACCGCCTCCAAAACCCATCTTTCGATGACGCAGCGGTTTGCCATGCGGCATCTCCTCACATCCGTCTTCGCAAGGCCCCATTTTGTCGCGTACGATATCAGGGCGCTGCCGGCCGTTGCGCCGCTGCTCGCCAAATTCGTCGCCGGCCTCCCTTTGCTGGCGTGGACCGTCCGAACCGAGGCGGAGTTGGACCGGGCGTTACGCTATGCAGATGCGCCGATCTTCGAAGAGATCGTTCCTTAATAGTCGAGGCCGAATCGCCGGACATATGGGCGGTATGGAAACGTCAGCCGAACCGGAGAACCAGGATCCCAAAGAGCAAGGCGCGCAGGATGCGGTGGTGCGCATTGCAGGACGCATCGCCGATGTGCCCGCGGACGATTGGGACGCCTGTGCGCGCGGTGAAAGCACTTCAAAGAAGCCGTCCAACCCGTTCGTAAGTCACGCGTTTCTGAGGGCATTGGAAGAAAGCGGATCCGCGGCGCGCGAGACCGGCTGGCTCCCCCAACATCTGCTTTTTGAGGATGACGGCGGACGCCTGCTCGGCTGCATGCCCTGTTACCTAAAGGGTCACAGCCAAGGCGAATACGTCTTCGATCACGGCTGGGCGGAAGCCTATATGCGCGCGGGTGGCGATTACTACCCGAAGCTCCAAGCGGCGGTGCCTTTCTCTCCTGTGCCAGGCCCTCGGCTCTTGGTTCGCAGTGGTGCCGCGCGGCTCGAACGCCAGGCGCTTCTCCTGCAAGCAGGACGAACGCTGACGAATAAGCTTGGCGTCTCGTCTTTGCACATCACCTTCATGTCGCTTGACGAGTGGCAGCTCGCAGGCGAGCTTGGTTACCTTCAACGGGTCGATCAGCAGTTCCATTGGCACAATGATGGCTACGGCAGCTTCGACGATTTTTTGTGCGCCCTAGCCTCACGAAAACGCAAAGCGATCAAGCGCGAGCGCCGATGCGCTTTAGGCGATGAAATTGAGATCGAATGGCTGACCGGATCGGAGCTGACCGAAGCCCACTGGGACGCCTTCTTCGTGTTCTACTTGGATACCGGCGCACGCAAATGGGGACGCCCCTATTTGACGCGCGAAGCATTCAGCCTGTTGGGCGAGAGCATGGCCGATCAGTTGCTCCTCGTGATGGCAAAACGCGGCGATGAGTACATCGCCGGGGCACTCAACGTGATTGGCGCCGATACGCTCTATGGCCGCTACTGGGGGGCGGTTGAGACGCAGGAATTCCTGCATTTCGAGGTCTGCTACTACCAAGCCATCGACTACGCGATTGCGCACGGCTTGGCGCGTGTCGAAGCCGGCGCTCAAGGGGGCCATAAGCTGGCGCGCGGCTATGTCCCCGCCCAAACGTATAGCGCGCATTACATCGCGGACCCGCAGCTCAGAAGCGCTGTGGCCCACTATCTTGAGCGGGAAAGACGCGCTGTGAGCGAAGAGAACGCGCTCCTTAAAGCGGAAACGCCGTACAGGCGCGACGGCAGCTGAAGCGTCATTCTCCGGTTGACCTGGCATGCGCAAGCGCACGAAATGACTCGCAAAAGCCCGCGCCAGCAACCAAGGAGCTGACAATCGATGACGGCCTACGATCCGGACAACATCTTCGCCAAGATTCTTAAGGGCGAGATCCCCTGCCACAAACTGTATGAGGACGAAGACACGCTCGCGTTTCTCGACATCATGCCGCGCACGGAAGGCCATGCCCTCGTCATCACCAAGGAGCCGGCCATGGATCTATTCGGCGTCTCGCAGGAGGGCCTTGGCAAACTGATGACGGTGGTGCAGTCGCTCGCACCCAAGATCAAGAAAGCGGTGGGCGCCGAGGGCGTTCTGATCCAGCAGTTCAATGGCGCCGTGGCAGGCCAGACCGTCTTTCACCTCCACGTCCATATCGTGCCCCGGAAAGAGGGCGTGCCCCTACGGCCCGAAGGCGCCGCGATGGCCGACCCTGAGGGCCTCAAAGCCACCGCGGAGAAAATCAGGGCTGTGCTGGGTGAGTAATGGCGCGGGCAGTCGGCCAAAACAACGCGCGGCTTTGGCGGCTAGTCCCTATTGCCACAAGAACAAGCGAGGCCGGAAACTCTGAAGAGCTCCCGGCCTCGATGTCTTGGATTCAGGTGAGGTTTGTCGTGCCTAGTCCTCGCCGAGTGGGACTTTGGGCACGGAACCCGAGCCGCTTTCCTTGGCGCCGCCGCGGGACTTGCGGCCACGCTTGCCTTTGGACTTTGACGCCTTCGCCTTGGCTTTGACCTTGGCCTCGGCTTCCTTCTCGTCCGTATCGACAGGCTTGATAGGCGCGTCGTCGGAAATGTAATCGAAGTCGAGGACCTTCTCGCCATCAGTCTCTTTCACGACCACGCGCACCGTGCCGCCGTCCTTCAGCGCGCCGAAGAGGATTTCCTCCGCCAGCGGCTTCTTGATGTTCTCCTGGATCACGCGAGACAAGGGACGCGCGCCAAACTTCTCGTCGTACCCGCGCTCGGCCAGCCATTCGTTGGCCTCGGGCGTGAGCTCGATGGTGATGTTCCGGTCTCCAAGCTGAACTTCGAGCTGGAACACGAACTTCTCGACAACCTGCGAGATGACAGCAGGCGGCAGCGCACCGAACGCGATGATCGCATCCAGCCGGTTGCGGAACTCCGGCGAGAAGAGACGGTTGATTGCTTCCTCGTCGTCGCCTTCGCGTTTCGTGCGATTGAACCCAATCGCCGCCTTGGCCATATCCGCCGCGCCGGCATTCGTGGTCATGATCAGAATCACGTTCTGGAAGTCCACGTGCTTACCGTTGTGGTCGGTCAGCTTGCCGTGATCCATCACCTGCAAAAGGATGTTGAACAGGTCCGGATGGGCCTTCTCGATCTCATCCAAGAGCAGCACGCAATGGGGATGCTGATCGACACCGTCGGTGAGGAGACCGCCCTGATCGAAGCCGACATAGCCAGGAGGCGCACCGATCAGACGCGAGACGGTATGGCGCTCCATGTACTCGCTCATGTCGAAGCGAAGGAGCTCGACACCGAGCAGCGTGGCCAGCTGGCGCGCGACTTCGGTCTTTCCGACGCCCGTGGGGCCGGAGAACATGTAGCAGCCGATGGGCTTGCCCGGCTCACGCAGCCCGGCGCGGCTCAGCTTGATCGCGGCGCCTAAGGCCTCGATCGCCTTATCTTGGCCGAAGACGACGCGCTTCAGATCCTCGTCGATACCGCGCAGGACTTCCGCATCCGTCTTGGAGATGGTCTTCGGCGGGATGCGGGCCATAGTGGCGATCGTGTGCTCGACCTCCTTAACGCCGATCGTCTTCCGCCGCTGACGCTCCGGAACCAGCATCTGTGAGGCACCCGTTTCGTCAATCACGTCAATTGCTTTGTCCGGCAGCTTGCGATCGTGAATGTACTTCGCCGACAACTCCACCGCCGATTTGATCGCCTGGTTCGTGTAGCGAATGCGATGGAAATCCTCAAAGTAAGGCTTCAGGCCCTTCAGAATTTCGATCGTGTCGGGCACGGACGGCTCTTTCACGTCGATCTTCTGGAAGCGGCGGACGAGCGCTCGGTCCTTCTCAAAGTGCTGGCGGTATTCCTTGTATGTGGTCGAGCCGATGCACCGAAGCGAACCGGACTGCAGCGCCGGTTTCAACAGGTTCGATGCGTCCATGGCGCCACCTGAGGTCGCGCCTGCACCGATCACCGTGTGAATCTCGTCGATGAACATGATCGCGCCGGGAAAGTTCTCGATCTCCCGCATGACGGCCTTGAGGCGCTCTTCGAAGTCGCCACGATACCGGGTGCCTGCCAGAAGCGCGCCCATGTCCAACTGGAAAATAGTGGCGTCGGACAGGACTTCCGGCACGTCGGCCATGACAATCCGACGGGCCAAGCCTTCGGCGATGGCTGTCTTGCCCACGCCCGGATCGCCCACGAAAAGCGGGTTGTTCTTCTGACGGCGGCAAAGCACCTGGATCGTGCGCTGAACCTCAGCCTCTCGGCCGATCAGCGGGTCAATACGCCCGGTACGCGCCTTTTGGTTCAGGTTGATGCAGTAGACCTCGAGAGCATCCGCACCACGCTTCTTGTCGTCGTTACCGTCGACTGTGGCCGCGTCGTCTTCGATTCCGCGCACCGGACGCGCATCGGACATGCCACCACGCTTGGCAATGCCGTGACTGATGTAGTTCACCGCATCGAAGCGGGTCATATGCTGCTCTTGCAGGAAAAACGCCGCATGGCTCTCCCGCTCTGCGAAGATGGCAACGAGCACGTTGGCTCCGGTCACCTCTTCGCGGCCGCTCGACTGCACATGTGCCACGGCACGGTGAATGACCCGCTGAAAGCCGGCGGTGGGCTGCGCGTCGCCATGATTGTCGAGCACGAGACCCGAGAGTTCGTTGTCGATATACCCAGTCAGCTTTTCCCGCAGCAGGTCGAGATCGACGTCGCAGGCTCGCATGACGGCAGCCGCGTCGCGATCGTCCAAGAGCGACAAGAGCAAATGCTCAAGCGTCGCATACTCGTGACTTCGCTCGTTCGCGTATTGGAGCGCGCGTCGGAGTGCTTGCTCTAGACTGGTCGAAAATGACGCCACGGATTCCTACTCTTTCTCCATCGTGCATTGCAGCGGATGCTCGTGCTGACGGGCAAAGCTGGTGACCTGAGCTACCTTAGTCTCAGCAACCTCATAAGTGTAGACCCCGCAGATACCTACGCCCTTTTGGTGGACGTGCAGCATGATACGGGTCGCCTCTTCCGGCGCCTTGTTGAAGAATCGCTCGAGGATGTACACGACGAAATCCATCGGCGTGTAGTCGTCGTTGAGCAACAACACCTTGTAGAGGCTCGGCCGTTTTGTCTTCGGCCGCACCTTGGTAACGATCTGTGTGCCGGAGTCGTCGTCCCGGCGCGGGTCGCCATTGCGCGCCATCGTTAGCCTTCACTTCTCGTCCGTAGTTTAGGACCGGGCCATGCCTCTTCCAAGGCTGGGCGCCCTGCTAGGTCCGAATACCAACTCGTGTGTATTCTAACGTGATCGCGCCAAGCGCAGCAATTAAGCCGGACGTGAAAATGCTAATGTGACGCGGTAGCTGGCAGAAATGGTACACCACGTTTGACATAGTGGCATCCCGCCAAAAAAAAAGCCCGGGGCAACGCCCCGAGCCATCCTTGGGAGGAAGAATAGGTGCTGTTGCTCTAGGAAGCCTTCTTTGCGAAAGCAGCTTCCATCGGCTTGTAAGCGTCCTTGGCCATGCCGACGTACATTTCGCCGATCTTGGACATCTCAGCCATGTAACCGTCATAGGCCTTCTTGGCGAACTTCGACTGAATCTCGATGGCCTGCTCGAAAGACTTGGCGCCGGCAAGCTGCTCGACGACCCTCGTCGAATCTTCGAAAGCCTTCTTCGAATAGTCGGTGAATTCAGCGGCAATAGCCTGGAAACCTTTGTTCATCTCGCCGAACGAGCGGACATAGGCATCGAAGCCGTCTTTGCCAACTTTCTGGAACTCTTCAAAACCTGAGATCATGGAACCCTCTTCATCATTGGGGTGGGACAAAATGCTGCAAGCGCGAACTAATTATATGCATTGCACAAAAGACGTCAACCTCCATTTTGCACTGCACAACCATTGTTCCTTGGTCTAATGCCCGCGTCCATCGGGCGCCCTTAACGCTTTGGCAATCGTCAAATTCTAGCTTTTCCGTTTGTCGGCCTTGGAAAACGGCAAGACGGGTCTGTATCCGCCTCTTGAGAACGCAGGAGAGCGTTTGAAGTCGGCGTGACAAACGGGGAAAGGCGTAAGCCAAAGTGTTCGAAAAAATTCAAAATGGAGCCGCAACGCCGTCTCGCCAGTCGGCCACATGTGTTCGTCAAGCGGCCAAGATCGGTCTTGCGGTGCTGCTCGCGCTCGGCGCGACACTGACCCATGTCAGCGAAGCCTTTGCGGACAAGCGCGTAAAGGCCGCCATTATCGTCGACGCGAACACGAACAATGTCTTGTATTCCCAGTCCGCCGACGTTCTTCGATCGCCCGCATCGCTCACAAAGATTATGACGCTCTATGTCCTGTTCGCGTATATGCGGGCCGGCCGTTTCACGCCCGAAACAAAGCTTAAGGTGTCGAAACACGCGGCAAGTCAGTCACCGACAAAGCTCTATCTAAAGCCAGGCTCCACCATCGCCGTCAAAGACGCGATCAAGGCGCTTGTAACCAAGTCGGCCAACGACGCCGCCTCAGTGGTTGCCGAGAATGTGGGCGGTACCGAGGAGAATTTCGCACGGATCATGACTCAGACCGCGCGCAACCTAGGCATGAAGAATACGACCTATCGCAACGCCTCAGGTCTTCCCAACAAGGAACAGCTGACGACGGCCCGCGACCAGGCCATCCTGGCGATGCACATCAAGCAGGATTACCCGGAGTACTACAGCGTCTTTGAGACCAAATACTTCGCCTATAACGGCCGCAAGTACAGGAACCACAATCGCCTGCTCTTCAACTACAAGGGAACGACGGGCATCAAGACCGGATACACGCGTGCTAGCGGCTTCAACCTCACAGCCTCGGTCGAACGCGGCGATAAGCGCTTGGTCGGTGTCGTACTCGGTGGCCGCACCGGTGCACTACGCAATGCTGCGATGACATCGCTCCTCGACAAGCATTGGTCGAAGGCGTCATCGAGAAAGCCGAGGGGGACAAATTTCATTGCATCTCTGCTAGGAGCGCCGACGCCGCCGCGCCCCTCGCGCAAACCGATGTTCTCGTTGGCGAGCGCCGCAGTTCCTGTAGCAACGCACAGGCTACCGGCTGCTCCGCGCCCCGCTGCAGCTCAGCCCGCCCCGGCTCAGCCTCAGCCAACAAGAGCTCAGCCGGCCATCGCCCAACCCGCCCAACGACCGCAAATCGTACAGGCGAGCCTAGCGCCAAGCCTCGTACCCAATCGCCTCGCTGCGCCAAGGCGCGCGTCCACGAATACGATGGGCGATTACCACGTCCAAGTAGGATCCTATAATTCTCCCGCGGACGCCCAGAATCGCCTCGGCATGGTGCGTCAACGTGCACCGCAGTTGCTTGAAGGGCACCTGCCCTTCACGACCACGTTCCAAAAAGACAATCGGGAATGGTATCGAGCCCGCTTCGCGGGTTTCACGAAATCCGATGCGCGCCGCACCTGTGAGAAATTGAAGCGCATGCGCCTTGATTGCATTGCGCTTGCCGCCGAGTAGCTGAGCCCGCTTGCGGCTTAAGTTTCAAGCAACACATCTTTTGCTTCGTTAATCCGCGCGGCGAGATAGGTGGAGCCCCCCTGATCGGGATGCAACTTCATCATCAGCCGCCGATGGGCCTGCCGGATGTCGCCTTGTGTGGCGTTGGGCCCGACCTCTAGAACCGCTCGGGCTTCTTCCACGCTCATGCGACCCTTGCTGAACCCACCGGACCCGCCTGCTTGGCTTGCGCCCTCAGCTTTGGGCCGCCAGTCCGGGAACCGCCAATCCAGATAGGCTTCCATGAGCGAGGCCTCTTTGAGCCCGTCAGACCGGAACCCGTTGTAGAGCTCAATCGCCTCGGTCTCGCTGAGCGAGGACAGCGCGCGACCTTCGAACCGGCCTTCGAGGCATCGGCCATCCATGTAACCGGTGTCATGATCGAGCTCCATCTCCAAACGCTCGGTCTGCACGTGTGAAGACTGGCCGTCGGACCTCTCCTCCGGCCCTCCAAAGCTGCCAACGCCCCCGCCCCCGGCGATGAGGCTCATGGCAAATGCCGCCAGTGGAATCGCCAGCGGCAATGCGCCTCGCAAGGCCAAAAAACCCGCGACGGCAAAAAGCCCGACCGCACCGACCTTGCGGATCCCCCCAGCAAGCTGTCTGGGGTTGGCGCGAACGATGGCCCGCGCGGCGAGTAGTAGAACCACGAGAAGCGCACAACCGAGAAAGAAATAGACCATAGGCGCGGGCCTACCGCAGCTGTTCGAGCAGGAGCGTCGCGGCGCCACTCTTCGCGTTTTCGAGCGCCTTACGTCCGCCAGAGGCATAGACCGCTACGGCATTCAACAACGCTCGAAGCTGCGCCGCAGACCCAGCATCGAAGCGGCAATAGGCGCCCCGAGACAAGCGTGCGATCTCCTTAAAAGCCTGCTCCGCACGCGCGTCGTGTCCCTCCTGGAACACGAACACAGGCACGCCGACGAGACCCAACTCCCCGGCGAGCTGGCACAACGCGTCGACGTTTTCTTCCATGCAGTCGCCCACATAAACGAGGGCATTGACGGTCTGACGCCCCGTCTCTTTCCGAGCGTGGGTCAGGACTTTGCGGATCTGCGTATGCCCGCCCTCGCAATGGACCTGTCGCATCAGCCGGGCCAGCGCATCGGGATCACGCACCCATTTGCTGGCGCGGCACTCGCCGAACCCGCGAAAATACATGAGCTGGACGTCCAGACCTCCAACCTTTTTAACCGCTCGAAACATCTCGCTCTGAAGGCCGAGGGCGAGGTCCCAGGTCGGCTGGCGGCTCATTGTGGCGTCCATGGCAAAGATCAACCGGCCGCCCCCAGCAACAGTGGGCGTCAAACTTTGTACCTTGCTGAGGAAGGCGTCGACTTCCGAGGAGGAAGACGTTCCGCGTGCGACCTCGCTCGAACCGGTCCTAGACGGGGTCTTCGGTTCGCTCATTGACCCGCTCCGCGATGACATTCAAACGATGAGAAACTTCATGCTCTTATAAATGGTTGTTCTTCGCCGAATTCTCAATGCCGGCCATGAAGAAGGGAGTGATTGAGGTCGCCGTGCTCAGGGAGCCGCTCATCCTAATGCAGCAGGGCGAGAGGACAAGTGGACGGCCGCTGAGGCGAACGTAAGCCGCGCCCGATTAAACAACACGGGCGGACCGCTGCATGAGCGCATCTCTATTTGCCCGATCGCCGAGTGGGCGTTTGAGGAGGGGCGGCCTAGTTGAGCGCGCACACAAATGTGTTTCGAGGCACTATTCCGAGGCGTTATGGTCGCGAGCCTCTCCGGCGGCGTCGCATATTTGAAAGGTGTCCAATGGCCACCCAAATCGAGATCGTCAGAACCGTTGCGGATCTGCGCACCCGCGTTCGCACGTGGCAGCGCGAGGGTGAGAATATCGCCATGGTGCCGACCATGGGCGCCATTCATAAGGGCCATATGTCTCTGGTCCGGCAGGCAAAGCAACTGGCGGACCATACGATCGCGTCGATCTTCGTGAATCCCCTGCAATTCGGACCAGGCGAAGACTTCGAGGCCTACCCGCGCGGCGAAGCGCGGGATGCAGCTTTGCTGGCGGACGCCGGTGCGGACCTTCTCTTCGTGCCGGACGGACGAGAGATGTATCCGGAAGGTTTTGCCACAACGGTTCACGTAGCGGGTCTGACCGAGGGCCTGTGCGGCGCGAGTCGGCCCGATCATTTCGACGGCGTCGCGACGGTTGTTGCCAAGCTTCTTCTCCAGTGCCT
Organism: Methyloceanibacter sp.; assembly: GCA_029287395.1. Classification (GTDB taxonomy): domain Bacteria; phylum Pseudomonadota; class Alphaproteobacteria; order Rhizobiales; family Methyloligellaceae; genus Methyloceanibacter. The sequence goes on from JARFRF010000124.1 coordinate 32,797, forward strand.
CCCCGACATCGCCGTGTTTGGCGAGAAAGATTATCAGCAGCTCCTCGTTATCAAGCGAATGGTTCGTGACCTGAACATCCCGGTCGAAATTGTCGGCGGCGCCATTGTGCGCGAGCCGGACGGGTTAGCCCTCTCCTCTCGCAACACTTACTTATCGTCAGATGAACGCGAAACGGCACCACTGTTGCACACGACACTTCAACAGGCCGCCCACGAAGTCGCTTCCGGTCTCGCCCTGGAGCCAACGTTGGAAAGCGCCCACGCTGCCCTTGAGGCAGCCGGATTCCGCGTCGACTATTTGGAGGCACGCGATCCGGTCACGCTTGTACCCCTGTCGGGGAATGTCTCATCCGCGCGGATCTTGGTTGCGGCTTTCCTCGGCAAAACGCGGCTCATCGACAACGTCACTGTTCCACCACAGAGCTGACGGTCCTAATTAGGTCAGTCGATCAACCTCAGGGCGCGCAGCTCTTCCCGCATGCCCGGTGGGATTTCGGCACTGGCTTCATTAGATAAGGATACATCGGGAGGCGCCTCTTCTGCCTTCAAGTAGCGCCAGCCCTGGAATGGACGGCGCGGATTGAGCCGCGTCTCGACGACGTTGGAGTCCAACACGATGCCGCAGCAGGGCGTTCCGTCCTGCTGCGTCGTCTTCTTCAAATCGAGGATGCGCTGGCGCGCGGATACAAAGCCTTTAATGACCCAGTAGAGCGATCCGCCGTCCAAGACTTCGACTCTTCGGCGCGGCATTTGCTTAGTCTTGTGACACAGCTCTGGGACCTTCCCCATCCGCGCAAGTGCCTCCAGACGTTTCTCCTGCCAGGCTCGGAGGTCATCGACCCTGTCGATCCCGACGCAAAGCTTCACAAGGTGGACGGTCATCGTGGCACGGTTGCCTAGTGCGACATGAAGAGGGGAATTGTCGCCTCTTCGAGCATTGTGAGAGTGACGCCGCCGAGAATAAACTCCCGCCAGCGCGAGTGATGGAATGCCCCCATGACGATCAGGTCGGCGGCCAATTCTCTCGAGCGCGAGAGCAACAGCCGCCCCACGTCCACACCTTCGCTCATCGGGAAGGTCACCGTTTCGGCATCGATGTCATGACGGCTGAGATGCGCAACCATACCATCGACTGTAAGGCTCTCATTCTCACGCCCATCTTCATCGAGGCCAGCCGCGAGGACGACCCGCTTCGCATCCATTAGAAATGTGCGCGCATCGCTGACGGCGCGCGCAGTCTGAGCGCTGCCATCCCAGGCTACAAC
>JARFRF010000129.1 GCA_029287395.1 Methyloceanibacter sp.
TGCGAAGCGTGAGCGCTTGAGCTTTCGGTGGATGTTCGAGGATCTGAAGCTTGCCGGACATGGCGGCGGCTACGGTAGTGTGGTAAGCGCTCAATCTTCCCCTTCTTTCGCGGCGCGTAAGGTCATGTAGATTTTTGTGGATGGCTGATCTTGGATTGACATCGACGCAGCAGTTCTGGCTCGGGCACGTCGAGGCGTGTGCGGCAGCGGGCGTGTCGATGAAGACCTATGCGGAACGGCACGAACTCAACCTGCAGAGCTTTTATTGCTGGAAGGGGCAGTTGAAGAAGCGCGGGCTGCTATCGTCACCCGTCTCATCGACCGACAACATTGCGATGCTGCCTGTGGCATTCGTTGCTTCGCCCGAGCCTTGTCCAGGCGCACGCATATTGCTCGCAAACGGTATCACGATCGAGGTGCCGTCCGGCGTTCCGCCTGAGGTGCTTGTCCGATTGATCGGTGTTGCGATGGACGTGCCTTGTGGCCCGCAAGATGGATCGCCCTCATGATGCGACCATCGAACGATATCGAGTATGTTTGGCTTGCGCGTGAACCGCAGGACTTCCGTAAAGGCATCAACGGGCTGTCGATCGTGGTCGAGGAGCAGCTTGCCGCTAATCCGTTTTCGGGCCACCTGTTCGTGTTCATCAACAAGGGCCGCGACAAGATCAAAGCGCTCTACTGGGAACGGTCCGGCTTTTGCCTGTGGCAGAAGCAGCTGGAGAAGGAGCGCTTCAAATGGCCCGAGCATCTTTCTGGCGCGCCGCCGCCGGCCAACCCGGCGCGCGGGGCATGCGGCACAGCCGGTGTAAGTGACACGTCCACGATCGTGTTGGATGGTCAGCAGCTCAATTGGCTGCTCGACGGCTATGATCTTGCGGCCATGCGGCCACACCGCTCCTTATGTTATCGAACGGTGCTGTAGAACGACTTGATTGCAGTGGGCCGAGGTCTGCCAAATCACATAATGTCACCGGCATGATGCAATCCGTTGCCGAGCTTCCCCAAGAAAACCAGTCGCTCAAGCGACATATTGCGTTGCTCGAAGAGAAGCTGCGGCTTGCTTCGCTTAAGCAGTTCGGCGCCAGTTCGGAAAAAGTCAGTGATGATCAACTTGGGCTTTTCAACGAAGCCGAGGAGGTAGCATCCGCGCCGGAAGATCCGTCCGACGAGCAAGCCGTCAACGTCACTCTCGTCGGCGAGCACACGCGCAAGGCGCCGGGCCGCAAGCCGTTACCGGATCATCTGCCGCGCACGCGCGTCGAGCACGATCTGTCCGAGGATGCCAAGGTCTGCGGCTGTGGTTGCCGCAAAACCAAAATCGGCGAGGAAGTCTCGGAACAACTCGACATCATCCCGGCCCGGATCCAGGTGTTGCAGCACGTGCGCTTCAAATACGCCTGCCGTGCCTGCGAGGGAACCGACGATGACGGGCCAACGGTCATGACGGCGCGACTGCCGCCACAGCCGATCCCGAAGTCAAACGCCTCGCCCGGTCTTCTGGCTTACATCGTGATTGCCAAATTCTGCGATGGCCTGCCGCTGTATCGTCTGGAAAAGATGTTTCCGCGGATCGGCGTGGTGTTGCTGCGCGCGACGATGGCGTATTGGATGATCCGCTGTGGCGATCTCATTGAGCCGCTCATCGCAAAGATGCATGCCGCACAGATGGCTCACGACATCATTCAAATGGACGAAACAACAGTCCAGGTTCTGAAAGAGAAGGGCCGTGCACCGCAGTCGCAATCCTACATGTGGGTGCGAAGAGGCGGTCCACCAGATCAGCCTGCCATCCTGTTCGATTACGAACCGTCACGCGGCGGCAGCGTTCCAGCGCGGCTGTTGGAAGGCTTTCAAGGCATCCTGCAAACCGATGGCTATGAAGGCTATGCGGGGGTGGCCAAACGCAATGACATCATCTGGGTCGGCTGCCTTGCGCATGTCCGACGCAAGTACGATGAGGCGCTGAAAGCACAGAAGAAGAAAGGCCGCGGTGGCCTCGCCAAGCATGGCTTCGACTTCATCCAACGGATCTACCGTGTCGAGCGCGAGGCCCGCGAACGTGGGCTCGATGCCGACCAGCGCAAGGCGCTACGCGATAAAAAAGCAAGTCCCATCTGGGATGAACTGCGCCAATGGCTCGACAGCGTCCATGGCCAGGTGTCACCGCAATCGCTGACTGGCAAGGCGCTCAACTACACGCAAGCCCAATGGCCACGGCTCATCCGCACTCTCGATGATGGCCGCATCGAGGTGGATAACAACCATTGCGAAAATGCGATCCGTCCTTTTGTCCTCGGCAGAAAGGCGTGGCTCTTCGCCGATACACCGGCCGGCGCCACCGCGTCCGCACGCCTCTACAGCCTCATCGAAACGGCAAAGGCCAATGGCCTCGAACCCTATGCTTACCTCAGCCAAGTGTTTGAGGAACTACCGGCAGCCGTCGTCGCTGAAGATGAAGACGCCATCACCCGGCTGCTGCCCTGGAATATCGTCGAGGAATGAGCAGGACCACAGAACATATGGGCGAACCCAGCGAGCCGACGGTGGGCGCAGAGCATCTGGCGGTTGCCATCAAAGCGGCAGCGGCAATGGATATCAAGGAAAAGGAGGCGGTCTGCGACACGCTCTACGTCACGCAGCCGAACCTCCTCGCATCGGTTCTCGTCCTTCCTTCGCTCGGCGTGGCAATGGAAACGGTCGATGTTGTTTTGAACCTCCTGATCGTACTCCATCTGGCCGTCGAGAAATCCGGCCAAGTCCTGGCAATGGTATCGGAAGAAGATCAGGAACGTGAGTTGCAGCGCTTCGCCGCATCCGTCCGCTTCACGGGAGGACTGGACGAACAAACCATCCGCCAGTCGATCCAGCAGACAACGGCCTATAGGAAAGAGGGCATACTGCTCGCCTACGCCTATGACACACTGCGGCGCTCAGGCATTGCCGACCAACGGCATGAGAGCGCCAAATACCCCATCATGGCCGCAATCAATCTCGTCAACTCCATCGCTACCGCTCAACGCATCAACTGAAAAACACCAGTGTTTGATTGACCGCTTACGGTACGACACCGGATCCAGACACCCGATAAGAAGCACGCGAGCATTCGGAAAAATCGACCGGATCGACTCTCAAAGCCCGTTCGAACCTTTCCGGAGCTATGGCCGAAATTGGGTGATGCGATTTGAGAGGGCGGCGTATCGTGGCGGGAGACCAAACCTGCCAGAACCTCCAGAAGGAGCGATACGCCATGAAGGACGATACCAGTGTCATACCGTTCCGGCAGCCGGAATCGATTGAGGATCCACTGACCGAGATCGCCCGGGAAGGGGCTCGGCGCATGCTGGCAACCGCCATGGAAGCCGAGATCGCGGTTTTCATCGAGCAGTTCGCCGAAGAGCGACTGCCGGATGGCCGGCAGCGCGTCGTACGACACGGCTATGGACCGGAGCGCGAGATCCAGACCGGCATCGGCCCCCTGGCCGTGCGACGCCCCAAGGTCCGGGACCGTGCCGCGTCGGGAGACGACGGCGAGCGGATACGGTTTACCTCGCATATTCTGCCGAGATGGGCCCGCCGCTCGCGGAGCCTCGATGCGCTGTTGCCGGTGCTGTACCTGCGCGGCATCTCCACCGGCGACTTCCAGGAGGCCCTGTCAGCCCTCGTGGGGCCAGACGCGCCAAACCTGTCACCGAGCGTCATCTCAAGGCGCACGGCTGAATGGGGGCAGGAGTACGAC
>JARFRF010000160.1 GCA_029287395.1 Methyloceanibacter sp.
GCCGACGGTTTCCCGAACCCTTACCAGACGAACTTTGATCGCTAAGCGACCATGCTAGCGAAAAGCCCCCGGTCCTCCCTCCCTGGCCGGGGGCTTCTCTTTAATGCAGTGATCCACTCGCGTCGCCGGAGCGTTGGCTACTAGAGTTTGATACGGAGCCGCCCGACCATGAACAAACCACTTGTAGACAGATCAAGCCTCCAAGCTCTTACTCAGTCCTTTGGCAGCAGCCAGACCGTTCTTTATCCGGCAGCCGTTATGGTGTTCGCCTTGGGCGCTCTAAGCCTGAAGATCGGTGTCGTTATGGCCCTGTTGGAGCGGCTCAGCATGAGCGTGACGAGCAACCTCTAACGCGCGACGTACGACGCCGGCGAAAGATCGAAAATCCCGCTTCCCCTGATCGATTTCCTCTACCGCACTTGCACGACCCCGCAGGGAAACTACCTGGGTAGGGTCCCCTTGCGGCTGCGAGCGGACACCACCAGCACGGCGAGCCGGGCAAGACTGCTAGGTTCGCATCAACCGACAATAACCCAGTTAAAGGATCAGCTATCATGCGCGTCTTGGCGACTACACTTATTCTCACTCTCTTTACAGCAGCATCAGCGTCCGCAGCGAAGCAAGCCTTGACGGAGGAGCAAATCGAAGGCGTGCAGTCCGCCATTAAAGAGATGGGTTGCACGGTAGCGGACTCGGAAATCGAGATAGAGGGCAAGTGGTTCGAAGCTGACGATGTCATCTGCGACCGAGTCAAATACGAGGTCTATCTCGACAAGGACTTCAAGGTTCTGAACAAGGTCAAGGAAGAAGACTAAACGGGCGCGACCTAAACCTTTCGCTTCGCGACGTCATACAGTGCGTAGCGCCTGACTGCTGCGAAGACAAGAATGGGGTCCGCTCGGTTTCGAGCGGACCCCATCTGTATTCAAGCGATGCTTAGGAGCCGGGCTTAGAGGCTCTTGTAGTACTTGCTCGCCTTGGCGAGGTTTCCATCCGCATCCTTCATGAAACTCACTTTGGCCTCTTCAGTGCCGAAGCAGTAGGTCGTGCCACCGATCTCGCCGCTAATGGAACAGTCGGTCTTGACTTGCTTGCCCATGGCGAGGCCCATTGCGCACATATTGTCGTAGGCGCCCGTACCCGCAATCGCGGCGGTGGACATCAGCGTTGCGCCGGCGATAGCGGAAATCAGATATGTCGCTTTCATAGATAGTACTCCGTGTTGTGAACCTGTCTAGAACTGGGTCGCAAACTACCCAGAAAGTCGTGATACTATAGCGATATGGAATTCCTGTGTGACGGAGGTCACTGACAAGCGATCACAGTTTCGAGAGCATTTCGCGAGCTCGTCGCTCCCCTGGACCTTCCAAGGAACTCATATATCGTCCGTAAGGCGAGCAATTGATCGCAATCTGCGACGCGTGAACTCGAATAGGATCAGACGCAAAGAGAAGCCATGCTTATCAGGTTCACCCTCGGCGTTTTTGCACTAGCCCTACCCTTGTCTCTTGGGACGCCATCCCACGCGGCCTGCAGCAAGCGGGTTGTCATGTACGACGCCTCGTGGTGCCCTTATTGCCGGCAGGTGCGCGCCATCCTAAAGCGCAACAACATCCGCTATACCGTCCGAGACGCCACGACGCCGCGCGTCCAGGCGGAGATGGTCAAGCGGTTCGGTGACGCGGCAGTGCCGCGGACCGTCATCGGCCGGACCGTGGTGGCAGGCGTCGATGAGGCGCGAATAAAGAAACTCTGCCGGTAGCAATACCACCCGCTAGGCGTTAGCCGGTACCGCGCAAGGGACTCTGTCGAACCTCGAGATGTTGTCGCAAGGACGACAAACCAGAGGCCAGATGGCCCGTTGCCGTTCTTCCTCCTCATTGTCATGGCTGAACGTCGCGCAGAAAAAGGGGCTAGGGCGCGTGTGGCGTCCCGGCCGTTGTTTGCTCAGGAGAAACACCAACAGTGTCGAGTTTCTGGTCCAGATCGAGCGTCTTTAGGATGATGGTCGCTTGCGGGGTTTCCCTGGCGGCAGCGGCCTTGCCACCCGCACAGGCACAAGAGGCTCCCGCGGGGCCGGGATCTGAACGGAGCCTCGCCGATCCTGATGCCGCAGCATTCGACGAAGCGCTAGGCCAGTGGCAAGCCGAAATTACGGCCAACGAGGAGCAGGTCACTGATTCATCGACGAGCGACGAAGACCTGCGGCAGATCCCACAAAAGCTGGAGGAACTCCGCGAGAACATCCTGCAGCAGCGCGCACGGCTAACACCAAGATTAGAAGACCGACGCGAGCGACTGGCTAAGCTCGGACCTGTTCCAGCCGACGGGGCACCGAAGGAAAGCGACGCGATCGCCGCGAAGCGGCAAGATCTCGAGAGCCAGATAGCGGCACTCGACGGTCAGCTGAGGCAATCGGATCTGTTGATCGTGCGTGCTGCCCAAGTGATTAGCCGGGCCAATGACGCCCGCCGGGAGCGCTTTACAGAGTCGCTTTCTCGGCCGGTTCCAAATTTCTATTCCGTTGTCATCCCGACTGCGCTCGAAAAGATACCCCAACAGTTTTCTCGAACACTCGATGCCGTCGGTGAGTGGATTTCGGAAGCTTTAGGCAAAGGCATCATATTTTTTGCCCTATTGCTTTTAGCACCACTTGGTGCCGCGGTCTTGACAGGGCGGATTATCCGCCGCCTGACCGCAGTGCAAACGCGTGTTCAAGAGGAGGAGTTGCCTTCCTTACAGGACCGCGGCGTGGCGCTAATTAAGAACACACTGAGGACCTGTCTGCCTATTTTTGCGGGACTTACTGTTTTCTACTTAATCTCAACGTCCGCAGGTCTTACCGCTCCTACTTTCGATACGTTCCTGCCGCGAGCGCTCTTGGTGACCGGCTGGGCCATCCTGCTTGCTTCGCTCGTTCGTGAGACACTGCTTCCTCAAGACAGGAGCATGGCGATCGTCCCCGCAACAGATGCCGTTGCACGGAAAGTCGCGACGTTACTGTGGATCCTGATTGCTGTCTGGCTCGCCGACAAGCTCCTTGAGCTTAAGGACCTTGTTGTCTTTACGCCCTACCACGTCGCGGTATTTCGTTCGGCCGTGGTCGCTGCACTCTGCGGGCTCCTCATCGCGTCGGTGTTGTGGGTTATTCAAAGCGGACCCCAAGTGCGCCAAGCTGCCCTTTCCGGCTGGCGGGGCTGGCTGTTCTCACTCTTTGCCATCCTAGCTGGCGCGATCTTGCTATCTGCGCTGCTTGGTTACCAGGCGCTCGCTCACTTCTTCAGTACGCACGCCGTCTCAACCGCCGGCGTGCTGTGGATCATGTATCTCCTGCATTTAGCCGCGGAGTCCATGTCGAGCGCCAGTGCAATCTCAGGTCAAGCTATCGACGATGATCTTGATGAAGAAGAGGACATGGGCGCGCCCTCTCTTTTGACAATGCGGATCATCGCGAGCCTGATGCTTGACATCGCGATACTGCTGGTTGGCATCACGGTCCTTTCGCTGCTCTGGCGGTTCGACTGGGTCGAGGTCAAGGGCTGGATACAATCGGCATTCTTTGGCTTCCAGTTCGGCCCGATACGGATTTCGCTCCAGTCTGTTCTTGTTGCACTTGGCGTTTTTGTACTGGGGCTTGCACTTACGCGCTTTGCGCAGCGCTGGGTCGCCGGCCGTGTTTTCGCGGGACGAAAAAGTGTGTCTGGGCTCCACGAGTCCATTCGGATTGGCATTGGCTATCTGGGCTTTGTCTTGGCTGCACTTGCAGGCCTTTCCTATCTTGGCGTTGACTTCTCAAATATCGCCATCGTCGCTGGCGCGTTGTCCGTTGGCATCGGCTTCGGCCTGCAGAGCATCTTCAACAACTTTGTATCGGGGCTGATTCTGCTGGCGGAACGGCCCATAAAGATTGGCGACTACATCCAAGTCGGGAACTACGAAGGGACCGTCAAAAAAATCAGTGTGCGATCTACGGAGATCGAGACGATTCATCGTCAGTCTGTGATTATTCCAAACGCGACGCTTATCACTGACCCGGTCAGCAATTGGATGCACATCGACAGGAGCTGCCGCCTCGACATACCGGTAGGCGTCGATTACGGAACTGATGTAGAGCAACTGCGTTCAACGTTGCTTGATGTCGCACGGGCGCATCGAGGTGTCTTGAGGCATCCGCCTCCGGTTGTTCACTTTGCCGGCTTTGGTGACAGCTCGCTCGATTTCGAGCTTCGTGTATTCCTGCGCGATGTCCGCAACCGAATTGGCTGGAGCAGTGAATTGCGCTTTGCGATTCTAGAAGCCTTGCGCGAAGCGAACATCACCATTCCATTCCCGCAGCGCGACGTCCACGTTTTGGAGCGGGCACCAGAGACGGGGTCTTAGCTCGCCCGACACGGCTTGCTCAGATAATCGATCTTTGGGCGTAAAGCGGGCTGTACCGGCTATATGAGAAGGAATGCTAGCCACCCAGAGCGAACAAGGGGTCTGTCTCCTGCTATAAGCTCAAAGTAATGCCAGATCGGATCGAGGAGAGAAAACATGCTGTATAGAGTTGCGCTGAAACTCACTGCGTCACTGTTGGTCACCGCCTGGCTAACGGCCAGCGCGCTAGCCCTCGATATGCGCCCCAACGTTTCGTTGGATCTTGCCAAACGTATGGCAGAGGCCTGCGAAGTGAAGGCAACGCAAGAAGGCTGGAACCTGAGCATCGCGGTCGTCGATGCAGGCGCCAATCTCGTTTTGTTTCATCGTATGCCCAATGCCCCTCTCGCTAGCATTGACATCGCTGCTAAAAAGGCCAGCACCTCAGCACGGATGCCATTTCCTACGCGCCGGCTCGCCAAGATTGTCTACGGAGAGGACGGAAAAGTGGGGCGAACACCCGGCCTGGCTCATATTGAAGGGCTCACGGCTTTTCCGGGCGGCCTCCCCATTAAGGCCGATGATACCTTGGTCGGCGCTATCGGCATCAGCGGCGCCACGGGCGACCAGGACGAGGAATGCGCACAGGTTGCCATCGATGCTGTCGCCGATGACCTGAACTGAGCATCTGTTCTAAGGGCTATGTGGCATGCCTGGCATTCAGGCGTACGCCGGCTTGCGAGCGTATGGGTCGGCAGACGCCACAAACACTTCGAGCCCAATCGATCCGCGCCCAGTTGCTCGCACATCACGGCGACATAGTCGGAGCGATGTCGAGCAGGTAGATGCCGGCCAAGCCTGCGGCGCCGATCACGACAAGATAGTAGATCATGGGCCATATGGTCTTCCGGATCAGAAGCCCTTCCTTACCCACAAGACCCACCGTGGCTGCGGCGGCGACCACGTTGTGGACGCAGATCATGTTTCCGGCCGCCGCGCCGACAGCCTGGAGCCCGACGACGATTGTGGGGCTGATGCCAATATTGTCCGCGACGTCGAACTGAAACAGAGAAAACATCATGTTGGACACGGTGTTGGAACCGGCCAGGAACGCGCCGAGAGCACCGATGACACCAGCGAAGGCCGGCCAAGCCCCACCTGCGACGTTCGACACGACGTTCGCAAGCTCGATGGGCATGCCTTCTAGGCCAGCGGCGTTGACATTCGAAGCGATGAAGACGCGAACGGTCGGAACAGCGAAACCGAGCGCGATGCTCACAGAGAGCATGGTAACGGCGGTCTCCTTCCAGGCAGCCGCGTATTCGCGCGCGGACATCCGGAAAATGGCCCAGGCTGCGAGCGTGGTCAGGAAGAAGATGAAACCAGGCAGGTAGAGCCACTGAATACTGGCGGAGATGCCGTTCTCACCGAACCAGTCCCAAAGCCAATCGAGGCTGCTGGTCACAGCTGGGCTGGTCATCCAGCCCTCGAACGGCAGAAAGTCTACGCGAGTAATCACCAGCAGCGCCGCAACGATGACGTAGGGCGACCAGGCGGCCACCATCCCTATATGCGCTTCAGTCTCTGGACCTGCGCGGTCTTGATCTTGACCGGAACCGAACCACTCGGGCTCCCACTCGCTCTTCGGCGGAAAGTCCCAGGACTCCCTCGGCATAAATAAGCCTGCGCGAGCTGCTGGAACCACGATGGCAAGGGCAATCAGCCCGCCCAAGAGAGAGGGAAACTGCGGACCCATGAGATAGGCGACCGCCAGGTAGGGAAGAATAAATGCGAGCGCCGCAAAGATCGCAAACGGCCATACTTCGAGGCCCTTCCTGAGGGAGCGCTCCTCGCCGAAAAACTTGGTCAGGACTGCGCACATGATTAGGGGAATTAGGATCCCGGCGATCGCATGGAAAGTCGCGGCGGTGTAGCCGACGACCTCCAAATAGCTAAAGGGGATGACCCCCGCCTCGGTGACGGCGTAGTTGTTGTCGGTTAGGAACGCGTCCACGATGGGTGAGCCGGCCAGGCCCGCTTTGATGCCTACCAGAATGGGCGTGCCCACTGCGCCGAAGGTCACCGGCGTAGACTGGATGATCAGTGTAACCATAACGGCGGCAAAGGCGGGGAAGCCCATGACCACTAGCAGCGGCGCGGCGATTGCAGCCGGTGTGCCGAAACCCGAGGCGCCTTCAATGAAGCTCCCGAACAGCCAGGCGATAATGATGCACTGAACGCGGCGGTCAGGGCTTATGCGCCGGAACCCCTCTCGAATAGTGTTCACGGCGCCGCTGTGGCGGATGGTGTTTAGCAACAGAATCGCGCCGAACACGATGTACAGCAGCGTAAAAGCAATGATGAGGCCTTGCACCGAAGCGGCGAAAAATCGATTCGCGCTCATGTCCCAATAGGTCAGGGCCACGATCCCGGTGATAACCCAGGCGATCGGCATGGCCCGTGTAGCCGGCCAGCGGAACGCCACGAGCAACAAGGCGATTGCCAAAATGGGTGTTAATGCAAGCCAGGCTGCCATTGGGGCTCTCTAATTCGCTAGATCGATATCGAATGGAGGGCAAAGGTTAGGGACAAACAAGCAGGCCCTTCCCGGCGAGCTTGTCCGACCGAATCTTTAGCGCTGTTTCGGTGATGTATGGCAATCCCCCCTTGTCCGTATTTACCCGCGTGGCGCGCACGCAAACAATACCGATAGCACGCTCGCTCGCGCCGGACCGTTACAGCTGCCGATCCGCAACAGTGATGCCTGCCCTACCCGGTTCGCTGCTGCGGAGGATGCGTGTTGACAAATCACGGCATGGACCTGCCTTGGCGGGGATATGACGCCAAAGATATGGGTCGACCAAGAGCGCCTGCGCTCGCCGCAACGCCTGAACGGTGAGCGCAACATTAGAATCATTTCAAATATAAGCTAAAAGTCTGGAGGCGTTCTAAACTATTATTATAATAAATCCAAATATAGGTGCTTACATGCAACACCTTAGATGAAATTAAGTCATCATATATATTCGAATTGACCTGAAAATTACCCCAACTATGCTGGCTTTATCTTCAACGCTGATAAGAGCAATCGGTTATGACGACAACTGGCCAGCCATGCGCCAACCCGTGTGCGAAGGGCAAAGCCGGCGGCTGCACCGGGGCGTGCGCCGTCGATTTTCTTGGCGCAGCTACCGAAGTCACAAGCGCTCAGGTGAGCGAAGGCAAGACGAGGTCGTCAAACATTGCGGGCGCAAAGCTCAGCAATGCCGCCCGCTAGGGCGCATCACAGGCGTCTACTGATCGGCGATCGACTTGTAGTAGCTCTGCGCTCGCTCGAGATTATCTCCAGGCTTCTTCATGAAGTCCGATCTGGCCGCATCATCACCAAAGCAATATCTCTTCCCCTGATAGATTGCATTGGTGGAGCAGTCTGTCTGCATCTTCACACCCCCAACTGGCGCCATGGCGCATAGATCTCCAAACTCGCCGGCGGCGGCGAAGCAGTTGGTTGAAAGGCCGAGCGTGAAGACGCCCGCAAGGAAGCCACCAACGTTTCGAGTGCTCACAGAAACCTCCATCCCAAAGCTGTTTGGCCGGTCACGCGTTCGACGATCCGACCTTTACCGCGTGATCGTTACGGTGGCATTCGGGGCAAGCCATAGAAGACGCTCATCTCGCTCGAAGCAGGCGGCCTGAAGATAAGCGACGATGTCTGACTTCCACGGTTCGTCCAGGTCCTTGAATTCAATCTGTAGACAGAACGAAAGATACTGATCCCTCTCAGCCTCGTTGCCGGCATCGAACAAGCGGGTCAGGTCATGAGGCGTTGGGTCGAACTCCACCGTGGCGGCAATACCGTTTGCTCGCAGGCCGATAACCAATTCCGCGCTTGAGAACGCATGATCCGGCCCCGGAGGACGATCGCGTTTGAAATACGGATTGAACAAGCGATACATAGGATGATCGCCAAAGGGCCCTTGCAGAAAAGCGA
>JARFRF010000171.1 GCA_029287395.1 Methyloceanibacter sp.
GCATCGCGCGCCTCGACGTAGAGGTAGCGTGAATTTTTAAGGTTCCAGCACGGTGCACCAGAATGTTGGATAAGTCCGAAAGCCAGGCCTTGCATCTGGGGCCGACCCCGAATCACGACCGCGCGCACCCAGCGACGATCAGCGTCCAGGATGTTAGCTTTTGGTATGGACCTAAGAAGGCCCTGAAGGATGTCTCGCTCGAGATCTTCAAGAAGGAGGTCACGGCTTTCATCGGTCCTTCGGGTTGCGGCAAGACAACGCTTCTACGTTGCCTCAACCGCACCAACGAAATCATCCCGAACACCCGCATCGAGGGGCGCATTCTGCTCGAGGGCCAGGATATCTATGCGCCGGAGATCGATCCGCCCGTGCTGCGTCGGCGGTTCGGCTGGATTGCCCAGAAGCCGAACCCCTTCCCGCGATCGATTAGTAGAAACATTACCTATGGCGCGGAGCTGCAGGGTCTTGCCACGAACCGCGCCGATCGTACGGCTTTGGTCGAGAAATCGCTGCAGGCGGTCGGTATGTGGGATGAGGTCAAGGACCGGTTAAGGCAACCGGGGACCGATCTTTCTGGTGGTCAGCAGCAGCGGCTGTGTATTGCCCGTGCTATTGCTATGCAGCCGGATGTGGTTCTTATGGATGAACCCTGTTCGGCGCTGGATCCCGTCTCTACGGCTCTCGTTGAGGAATTGATCGACGAACTGCGCCAGAACTACACGATCGTCATTGTGACTCATAACATGCAGCAAGCCGCTCGAGTGGCGCAGCGCGTCGCATTTTTCCATCTTGGCGAACTGATCGAGGCGGGCGATTCCAAGGACATCTTCGTCAGGCCGCAGACTGACCGATGCCACGACTTCATAACGGGGCGCTACGGCTAGCTAAGGCAACAAAGCAGGAGTACTTTCGATCACTATGCCTTTATACAAGCACCTGCTTTCAGCAGACGGCACTGACCCACGCTCACGTTGACTGACATGGACCAAGTCACCTCGCAGCCTCCTACTGCTTTGCCGCGCCCGGAACCACGCTCTGCGCCCGTAAAATCTCAAGACCCCGGCGCCGGCCCGCGCGAGCCGATCTCAGTAGGCCCCTTTGAAACTGCAGACCGTGTAGCTAGCGCCATCGTCGCGCGTTTTACTCAGGGCATTTCACCCCACGCGCAAATCACGGCCTGGTACGACTGGGCGGCCCATCTTGCCCGCTCTCCCGGACGCCTGAGTGAGTTATGGTTTGAAGGGGTTGGCGCAGCGGCAAAACTTGGCCGCTTCACGCTGGAATCCACTCTGAGGAGCGACCCCACCCCGCCCTACCAGCCCGATCCCCGGGACCACCGCTTCGATGATCCGGCCTGGAAGGCACCTCCTTATGTGTTCTATTTACAAGCGTTCCTTGCCCAGGAAACCTGGTGGCGCATCGCGACCCGCGAGGTCCGCGGTATGTCTCGCAAGAACACAGCGCGCGTCGCTTTCATGGCTCGTCAGGCCATCGATGTCGTGTCGCCCTCCAATGTGCCCTGGTTAAACCCCACTATTGTTCAGCGTACGCATGAGGAGCTTGGCGCCAATCTGGTGCGTGGCGCCATACACTTCACGCAGGACATCCTCAGTGCGATGGCAATGGAGCCTGCGCCGATCGGCGATGGCTTCGCCGTCGGCAAGGAGGTTGCCGTCACGCCTGGGCAAGTCGTCTATCGCAATGAGCTAATGGAGCTCATCCAGTACACGCCGACAACCAAGACGGTATCCGCCGAGCCGATTCTGATCGTGCCGGCTTGGATCATGAAATATTACGTACTTGACCTACGCCACGAGAACTCGCTCGTGCGCTATCTCGTGTCGCAAGGTTTCACAGTGTTTATGATCTCTTGGCGAAATCCGACCGCTGCCGACCGGGATATCACCTTTGACGACTACCGAACCTCCGGCATCACTGCGGCACTTGAGGCCATCAACACCATCATCCCCAGCCGCAAGGTTCATGCTTGCGGCTATTGTATCGGCGGGACGCTGCTCTCCATCGCCGCAGCAACCATGGAGCGCGAAGACGGCCACCGGCTTGCAAGCATCTCGTTGCTCGCCGCTCAGACCGACTTTAGCGAGGCCGGAGACCTCATGCTGTTCGTCGATGAAAGCCAAATTGCTTTCCTCGAGGACATGATGTGGGACCAGGGCGTTTTAGACACCAAGCAGATGGCCGGTGCCTTCAAGGCACTACGGCCAAATCAGCTCATCTGGCCGAGGATTACCCGCGAGTATTGGCTGGGAGAGCGCGAGAGTAAGCACGACCTGGCTAGCTGGAGCGAAGATCTAACGCGACTTCCCTACAGCATGCACTCGCAGTATCTACGCGCGCTATTCCTCGACAACCGTCTGACATCTGGACGCTACGCTGTTGAAAGTCGCGTCGTCGCGTTAAAGGACATCCGAACGCCGATGTTCTGCGTTGCCACCGAGACCGATCATATCGCACCCTGGCGGTCGGTCTACAAGATCCACCTCTTCACCAACAATGAGCTGACCTTCGTGCTCACCAACGGCGGCCACAATGCTGGGATCGTCGCGGGGCCGCGACATCCCAGGCGCCACCATCAAAT
>JARFRF010000004.1 GCA_029287395.1 Methyloceanibacter sp.
TTTTGATCGGATCGTGCGGTGGCGCACGGTGGCAAACGTGCTTTCGATAGGGTTCGTCGTTCGCAGATGCTTCCAATGCTCGGCGGGGAAGTCGTAGTCGGAGAGCAGCGCCTCGCGGTCTTTGGCCAGGCACTTGGCAGCCTTCTCGTACTTCAACGCGTAGGCCTGGATGAAGGCGTCGAAGGCGGCTTCGGCCTCGACGCGTGTCTCTGTCAACGACGACTTGAAAGTGACCCGGGTTTGGTCGAATCGACGACTTGAAACTGACCCACCTCGGTTGTCCGCCTGACGGGATGCACGCGTGCATCCCGTCAGGCGGCGTCGGTCTTCGTCCTGGTCTCCTTACCCCTGGCCGGCTTCGCGACGATGCCGGCGCGCCGCTTGTCTTTGAGCCGATAGCTCTCGCCTGAGATCTGCACGACGGACGCGTGATGCAGGATGCGGTCGAGCATGGCGGCGGTTAGGACGGCGTCACCGGCGAACGCGTCGTCCCAGCTCGAGAACGTGAGGTTCGACGTCAGGATCATCGAGCCCTTTTCGTAACGCTTGGCGATCGCCTGGAAGAACAGATTGGCTTGGGCTTGGCCGAACGGCAGGTAGCCGATCTCGTCGATGATCAGGAGGCGCGGATTGCCGACCGCGCGGTGCAGGACCTCCTTCAGCCGGCCCTGGCGCTGCGCCGTTTCCAGCATCAAGATCAGGTCGGCCGCTGTCTGGAAGCGCACCTTCCATCCGCGACGCGTTGCCATCACGCCGTAGGCGATCGCGAGATGCGTCTTGCCGGTTCCGGACGGGCCGAGCATCACAACGTTCTCGGCGCGTTCGACGAAGGCGAGACTCGCGAGTTCCTGGATCTGCGCCTTCGGCGCGCCGGTCGCGAACGCGAAGTCGTAGTCTTCGAGCGTTTTGATGGCGGGGAAGCCGGCTGTGCGCGCCAGCATCTCCGCTGAGCGTACGCGGCGGGCGTCGCGCTCGGCTCTAAGAACCTCTTCCAAGAAGTCAGCGTAGGTAGCGTCGTCGCGCTTGACGGCCGCCTGCGCAATCGAGCCGTAAAGGTCCGCAATCGCGTTCAAACGCAATTCGCGGGCAAGCGTGCCGATGCGGTCATGCTGAAGATCACTCATTGGGAGACCTCCGGCGTGGTGACGTGCTGTGTTGCTGGCATCGGGATGCAGCCGAGCAGATTATCGTACGTCTCAAGTGGGTGCTGATAGGCGCGCGATGGCGTGCCGTCCCGACGCGATACCTCATTGGGACGTCTTCCCAGATACGGTCGTGGAACGGGCTGAAGCGCCGCTCGCTCGACCACAAGGCGCTCGGCGGGCACTTCCCCGGTCGTCGCGTGCACACGGGCATTCGCCACGTCCCGCAGCCAGATCGCAACCGC
The DNA here is from genome assembly GCA_029287395.1 of Methyloceanibacter sp. Lineage (GTDB taxonomy): Bacteria > Pseudomonadota > Alphaproteobacteria > Rhizobiales > Methyloligellaceae > Methyloceanibacter. The sequence goes on from JARFRF010000004.1 coordinate 1,388, forward strand.
CGCGTTGGCAGCATCGGCGTCCGGTGCAAGGCCCGCCTGCCGGCAGGTCGCAACGAACGGCACCCAGAAGCTGCGCTTCAGATAGCCAACGAAGCGCTCGACCTTGCCCTTCGTCTTAGCCCGGTACGGCCTACAGAGCCGCGGCAGCGCGCCGACGTGGCCGGCGTAGTCGAGGAAGCCGGGATGGAAGCGGTGAACCCCGCGTCCGTAAGCGTTCCGCTCCAGAACGACCGTCTTCATGTTGTCGTAGAGCACTTCCTTCGGCACGCCGCCGAAGGCGTTGAACGCGCGTTCGTGGCAGTCGATCAGCGTCTCCAACTTCTCGTCCGCGCAGAACTGGATGAACGTCGCCCGGCTCCAACCCAATGTGCCAATGAACACCTTGAGCTGCTCGTTGCCACGGCCGACGGTCGCCCAGTCTGCTTGCATCTGGCAGCCGGGTTCGGTCTCGAAGCGCACGACCGGATCGGGCTTGGGCTCGGGTCTCAGACCGCGCACGAAATCCTTCACGCGCGTCAGGCCACCGTCGTAGCCCCGTGCCTTGATCTCGCGGAACAGGACAACGGCCGGGATCACGTCCGGCGCTGCCGCCTTCAAGCGCTGGAGGATGTACTCCTTGAAAGGGTCGAGCTTCTCAGGCCGCTTCGGTGCCGGCTTGCGAACCGCAGCATCCTCGCCACCCCGCAAGTATCGACGCACCGTGTTCCGCGACAACCCCGTCGCGTCCGCGATGCCGCGAATGCTCATCCCGTGCTTTGCCAAAACCGTAATCTCCATCCGGCTCTCCTCGCTGATCATCGCCCCCTCCTTCAAGAAGGAAGCAGCTTGCGAGGTGGGTCAGATTCGTCTCGTCGCCCGGGTCAGTTTTGCACCGTCGGTGACATCGTCAACGCCACGGTCTCACTGATGCAGCGCGAGGCGGTCGATTTTGCCTTCGAACTTCTGCAACATCTCATCGTAGGCGGTACTCCCGACATTGCCATACCGCGCTTCGAATTCCCTCCGAGGCGTCAGGCCCGGGATGCTGTCGAACGGGATGATAACATCATTCGCCCGTTCGAGCCGCGCCAACAGTGCGGGCCACGCCGCCGCCGACTGGGCCATCATGAGGTCCGACATGCGGATGCCAGAATTATTCGCAGCGATATCGGTGAAATCAAATCCGCCGGCGCCCGAGATCGTGTCCAGCAACTCCTTGAACTCACCCCCGGTGATCGCGAGGCTGCGGTTGCTTGCGGCCCTGAGTGCAGCTGCCGTGATGAAGTGACGGCGGCTGTCGATCCGGTTGTTGAAAGAGACATCATCACAGGTCTTTTGCCACCGACCTAACTGATCAGCCTCCCGCCCCGCCAGCTGCCCGACAATAAGATTGAAGTCCTGGGCACCGCACGCTTTAGCGAGGGCGAACATAGCGGCGGTATATTCATTGGGCAGGTCGCCGCCGCGCCCCGCATCCAGGGCCGCTTTGAAAGCGAATTTCAGGTAGGGGAGGAAGCTGCCCTGGTCCTTGAGCTCTTCCGTTTCAATCGCCTGCCGGATCATCACGTAATAGCGGTCGACCTTCTCCGCCTCCGGCATCTCGCGCCCGCGAATGGTGCCAAAGAACTGGCGAATGAAGGAACCCTGTCGCTCGCGCTCCAGGCTCAGGGTGAAAGTCAGTTCATCGCCATCGATGCGCATCGCCGACATGCGGCGTAAGATCCTGTCGCCCGCTCCGTCGCCGAGAAGCAGGTTTGCTGACAGTCGAGCGACCTCGAGGCTCATCGCCGGTGGCAGCGACAGCTGGCCTGCGTGGATTTCCTCCAGCCTCAGTTGAGGCTCGAAGGGCGGCACGACCGCGGCTGCGTTAATCCAGCCGTCGGTGAGCGGCCAGGGCAGCCGCAGAGAGGCTTCACCGACGACCCGGCCGTCCTTTACCCGCGCAACAGCTCTCGATCCATGCAGAAATCGCGCGACCAAACGGCCGACGCTGTTGGCCTCTTTGATTGTGATGCTGACTGTGGCGAGGTCCGAGGTTGTGGAACGAGTGGCGGCTCGGACCCGCTGAACAAACTCTCGGCCAGCGAGAACATCCTCGGGAGACGGTGCCGGTAGGCCCGGAAGCCGCGGCGTGTCGTCGACAACGAGAACGAAGAGGATTGCACCCACTGCGAGGAGTCCAACGAACAGCCGACCCAACAAGGTCCACAAAAACCCCAGCATTCGGGATGTCCTGATGCGTCAGCGTTCTACGAGACCAGCTCCCCAAAGTTGGGGTGAGGAGCCCCCATTGGGGGGCGTTGTGTTTGGTAGTACGCGGTCACTCTGCGGTCCACTGGAATGAAGCGTTCCGGCACCGGTGGTCGGTAATCCCAGGTGCTGTGCGGAGCGTTAGGTCGTGGCGGCGCAAGCCGCTTTGGGCCATGCCGCTCCTGACCGCTACGCTCTTTGGCGCGTCGTTCTTCTTAATCAAGCTCACTATTTACGATATCCCACCTGATGACTCGCTCCCGACTGGTGAAGGCGATCGGCTCGCGGCTGCGGCCATCATGCTGGGCGCCGCAGGCCGGCATGGCGTCGCAATTGCGCAGTCGCCGAGGCACCTCGATCTTGAATTTACGAGCGTCCTTATTTAAGGTTCCGGGAAAACGCCTTAATAAGGGGTGGTGGCTATTAAAGGTTCGTGGAGTGACGGAAGACCAAAATCAAAGGCTGGGCACCTTTGCTGAAACGAGTGCTAGTGGCGAGCGCGTGCGCGCCTACGTGCCTCGCCCGCTTCCGCCGAACCCTCCGTTGGACTTGCCACAACTCATGAGCGTCTACGAACGCGCCACCACAGCCGTCGGAAGACTTGACAGTGTCGCGACAATCCTGCCGTCGACACCGCTCTTCCTCTACATGTACGTCCGCAAGGAGGCTCTGCTGTCGTCCCAGATCGAGGGCACGCAGTCCTCGCTCTCCGACCTACTGCTCTACGAGAACGACGAGCCGCCGACCGTAGAACTTGACGACGTCACCGAGGTCTCGAATTACGTCGCGGCGATCGAGCATGGCGTTGAGCGACTCCGCGGAGGCTTTCCGCTCTCGCTCAGGCTCATCCGGGAAATGCACGAGATTATTCTTAGGTCTGGTCGTGGCGCGACGAAACAGCCTGGCGAGTTCCGGCGCTCGCAGAACTGGATCGGCGGAACGCGTCCAGGTAACGCGCTCTTCGTGCCGCCGCCGCCGAATCACCTCGACGAATGTCTCGCCGCTTTCGAGCGTTTCTTGCACACCGACGAGACGGACCTCTCGCCGCTCATCCGCGCGGGCCTCGCCCATGTCCAGTTCGAGACCATCCACCCGTTCCTCGACGGTAACGGTCGGCTGGGACGGCTGCTCATCACGCTCATCCTCGTTGAGGCGCGCGTGCTGCGTGAGCCGATCCTCTATCTCAGCCTGTTCCTGAAGTCGCGGCGTGATGACTACTACAGACTTTTACAGGAGGTCCGTCAGGCCGGCGCCTGGGAGGCCTGGATGGAGTTCTTCCTGACCGGTGTCGCCGAGACGGCCGAGCAGGCATTCGAGACCGCACGCGATCTTCTTGCGATGTTCGAGGCGCACCGTGAGCAGATTGAAACCCTCGGCCGATCTGCACCTTCGGCGCTTCGTGTTCACGAATTCATGCAAGCCCGACCGATGGTTACCATCCAGACCCTCGCTGGCGCCATAAATACCTCCTTCCCGACAGCAAGTAGCGCTCTCGAGAAACTTGCTGACCTGAAGATCGTGCGCGAGACAACGGGCAAGCAGCGTGACCGGGTCTATGTCTATTCCGACTATCTTGCCTTGCTCGAACGCGGAACCGAGCCGCTCTCGCGGTGAGGGCTCGGGAGCGGTGTCACTCCCGTTGGTCTTGTAAGACATTTTTCGGTGTGACTTTGCAACGCGAGATAGATCCGCCTGACAAGACCTTGTGCAGGTCCGTGGAGGGGATGTCCCGGATGCTGTTGAAATTGCGATGAAGGGTGGCGTTGCTTCCCTCGAGCCTTAGGCTGGGGGTGTTCAATCCAAAAAGGAAGCGACACCATGATGGGATCTACCACATCGCCGCTGGCGCTGGCCAGCAAGACCGGGATGAACGCGGCCGTCGAGGAAGCCTGGGAGGCGGTAGGCGAGAGCTTCGAGCAGTTCTGTCTGATTGCGGGACTGTCAGCACCCGAGGACTCTGAGCCAGATCCGACGTGTGGCTAGCCGAGCGATGCCAAGATTGCCTAGGATAAAGCTACGCGAGCCGATCCAAGGGCCGCCGGGGCGATCAAGGCCACGACAGCGAGAATGAATGAGGCGGCCCAGCAAGTCGTGACGAAGAGTGTCCAACCAAGCTGGACTCTCCGTGGCAAGCATAGCTTGATTGCGATGGACGGGAGCAGTGCGATCAAGAAGCCGAAAAAATGCATAAGGAACATAATCGCTACAACGAGACGGATCGGGTCGGCATTTACAAATCGAGTATCGACTTGCAGGCGAGACGCCACAACGCACGCTAATAATACGTTCAGAGGTACTATCCCCCATAGTGTCCAACGAACAATAAGCGGCACGCTAAGCTTCCTATTTCGAGGGCTGCGCGAGCCTACTACGCTTGGACACAGCCTAAGTGCCTTTTACCTGCGCAGAAACTGGAGCCCAGCAATGACGATGCCGACACCAACGCCGAGAAAGATCAGCCCCCAAAGAAGAAAGACAAGGCCCCAGAAAATCCAAGACGTGTCTGGTTCCCCCCAGACGTCGACCACGCCCCATACGTAGATTGCGATGCCCCAGAGCCCTGCTAGCGCAAGTAGCGCACCGGCAAGGCAGCTCGACCAGCCCAGAAGTTTCCAGACGTGAGCCCTCATCGTCCACATCTCCGGCATTGCCGGTCATCGCGTGGGTTCTTCATTGGCCTTCCTCAACTGCATGCGACGCGCAGCGCTTCCGATAGCCACGCGTGTGCCCTCGACAGACATGACAGGCCCCCCGGCATCACCGAACAAGTCGCTTAACTCCGGCCGATCACGCGGGAAGCTCCTGGGGCATCAGGCCAGGCCGAACAAGCTTGGGTGCAATCTCCGCAACCGGCGTGGGCGTGTCCCGTGACCGCCGGAGACATTCGGCTATAAATACAGCGATGGCGTGCTGCTCTAGTGATACGGTCGCCCTTAAACGCGGCCTTGGCGCAGGGGCACCGAAGGCAATGTACCGCTCCCGTGGGCGCGGACTGGCGTCGAGTTGGGCAAATGCAAGTCCCGCGGAACAAGGTCGCGCGCGCGTCTGCAGCATGAGTTTTACTCGACCGTCAAGGAAACGTAGTCATGACGAAGCTTGCACAACGTAGTTCGGAGGAACCTAGCGCTGGCGGCGGTCAGCCCGGGAATACAACGACCGGCACCTACGCCACCGCAGAACCTAACCTCATTGGCCTACCGCGCGACAGCAATGGTGATCTTGCTCTCATAGCACTTGGTCTTATTGTCGGCCTGATCGCCGCATTGCTAATGCGCCTGCGCGGACGTTGAATGGTCTGCCGCTGACCACTTCCTAAGGCGTTTCTCAAGACGCTTCTGCAAGAAGCGGTCGATTTGTTCATCAATTATCTT
>JARFRF010000201.1 GCA_029287395.1 Methyloceanibacter sp.
GGGCATCATATCAGGCGTAGCAATGCAGCGATCGAAGTCGATCGTACCCTTCTGAACCTGCTCCACGAGATCTTCGGCGCCAACAACCTCGGCTCCAGCCTTTTTGGCTTCCTCGGCCTTATCGCCCTTGGCAAAGACGCCGACACGCAGCTTGCGCCCCGAGCCGTGGGGCAGCTGGCATACGCCGCGCACCATTTGATCCGCGTGGCGCGGATCGACCCCAAGGTTCATCGCGACCTCAACGGTCTCGTCGAACTTTGCGTTCGCGTTGCCCTTAAGCACCTTTACGGCCTCTTCGACGCCGTAAAGCTTGTTGTTGTCAACCGCTTCGGCCGCAGTGCGAAACCTCTTACCGGGTTTGCTCATTGTCTCTACTCCTGAACCTCAAGACCCATTGAACGGGCAGACCCAGCGATGATTTTCATCGCCTGCTCGACGGAGTTTGCATTCAAATCCTGCATCTTCGTCTCGGCGATCTCGCGCAGCTGATCCTGCGTGACCTTGCCGGCAACGGCACGGCCCGGCTCCTTCGAACCGCTCTTGGTCTTTGCCGCCTTCTTAAGGAGATACGACGCCGGCGGCGTTTTTGTCTCGAACGAGAAAGACCGGTCCGCATAAACGGTGATCACGGTCGGGATTGGCGAGCCTGGCTCAATCTTCTGCGTCGCGGCATTGAAAGATTTGCAGAACTCCTGAATGTTCACGCCGCGTTGCCCGAGCGCCGGTCCGATCGGCGGGGAAGGATTCGCCTGCCCCGCCGGCACTTGGAGCTTGATGTAACCGTCTATCTTCTTCGCCATCCCAGTATGTCCTGCGTTTTAGAGCTTGAGCGCTTCGAGAACTTGAGCGCTCGCTAGAGTTTTTCCACCTGCGCGTATTCAAGTTCGACTGGCGTCGCCCGGCCAAAAATCGAAACCGCTACCTTGAGCCGAGCCCGCTCCTCGTCAACCTCCTCAACGAGACCGTTGAAGGATGCAAAGGGGCCGTCGGCCACGCGAACCTGCTCACCGATCTCAAAGGTGACGGACGGCTTCGGACGCTCGACGCCTTCCTGCACCTGCTGGAGGATTCGGCCGGCCTCCTCTTCAGTGATCGGAATGGGCTTGTTATCCGTGCCCAAGAAGCCGGTCACCTTCGGTGTGTCCTTGATCAAATGGTAGGTATCGTCGCTGAGTTCCATCTTCACCAGCACGTAGCCCGGGAAGAACTTGCGCTCCGAGGCGACCTTTCGGCCGCGCCGCATTTCCACGACCTCCTCCATGGGAACGAGCACCTCTGCAAACCGCTCCCCGAGGCCAGCGGACTCCGCCCGCTCCTTAATGGACTCAGCCACCTTCCGCTCGAAGTTCGAGTAAGCGTGGACGATGTACCAGCGCATAGTCATCGGACTACAGTTTCGACCTCCTAGAAAAATCTGATGCCAAGAATGAGCTGCACGATGTTGCCGAGCACCCAGTCCACACCAAGGAAGAAAATGGCGGCAATGATTGACATGATCACAACCATGATCGTTGTGATGATGGTCTCACGCCGGGTCGGCCAGGTAACTTTCGACACCTCGGTGCGGACCTGCTGAATAAACTCAAAAGGGTTCGTTCTCGCCATCTCTGTTCTTCACAATATGGGACATGACCGTCCCAGTTCGCGTTCAATTCCGGACTGTGTGCGCCCGACCATCGCCACCAACCCGCATCTCCATTTGGTGGCAGGAGTGGAGGGACTCGAACCCCCAACCCCCGGTTTTGGAGACCGGTGCTCTAGCCAGTTGAGCTACACTCCTATCGTCCGCGTTATCCTCAACCCAAATTCAACAATCAAACCAATAGACTCGCCGCCTAAGTTCTGGAGCGGGTGAAGGGAATCGAACCCTCATCGTCAGCTTGGAAGGCTGCTGCTCTACCATTGAGCTACACCCGCGACCGTCTTCCTCTAGCTCATTCAGAGCGGTGGTGGAGGGGGTTGGATTCGAACCAACGTAGGCATAGCCAACGGGTTTACAGCCCGTCCCCTTTAGCCACTCGGGCACCCCTCCATAAATCAAGAGCGTCGGATGGAATGACTGGTGATTTTAACCAAGCAAAAACACCCCGCCGTTGGCCGGCAGGGTCCGCAATAGCCACCGTTTATGAGTAGCTAGGCGGTCTCTGTCAACTGTAAATCATGCTCGAATGCCTGGAATCCTTGGGCTTTATGTTAGGTCTATCCCTTCGGCGTCAATCTTTGTAGCGAACAGACCCAGACAATGGACCAGCGAAAGGCACGTCAGACCAACCCCATAGACCGTGGCCGCAGGCGTGCAGGACGAAACCAGGCCAAAAACCCCGATTCTGATCGGGTGCAGTTATATGGATACCATGCGGTCGAGGCGGCGCTCGCGAACGAGAAGCGTCCCGTCTACGGTATCCAGGCGACAGAGAACGCTGCTCGAAAGCTCGCCCTCCTGATAGCGAAGCGTGGCTTGGAACTAGAACGGGTCCTACCCAAGGCGCTCGACCGGCAACTCGGGGCAGATACGGTCCACCAAGGAGTACTCTTGGACGCGGGACAGCTCGAATCGCCGCGGCTAGAAGATCTCGACCTCACGGGAACAATCCTAGTGCTGGATCAGGTCACGGACCCACACAATGTAGGGGCTGTGCTGCGCTCTGCCGCAGCCTTCGGCGCCAGGGGGCTCGTGATGACCAGGCGGCACAGCCCTCCCCTTGGTGGCGTTTTGGCAAAGGCGGCAAGCGGCGCCCTGGACCTCATCCCCATCGTGCTCGTGCGGAATTTGGCCGAGTCGCTGGCAGAGCTTGCCGATCTTGGAGTCGCGCGATTGGGCTTGGCCGAAGAAGCCGGGTCGGCACTTGAGGATGTAAAGCTCAAACGCCCAATGGCGCTGGTTCTCGGCGCCGAGGGTCGTGGGCTGCGGCAGCTCACGCGTGAACGCTGCGATGTGCTCTGCCGGATATCGACAGCCAGTGAGCTCGCAAGTCTGAATGTGTCGAATGCGGCCGCGATCGCGCTGCACTGGGCGCGTGTGAGAGCTGCGTAAACGAGCAGAAACGGTAGAGCGGCAGCGCCCGCGCGCTCTCCATCCCCTCGTGAAATCAACAGGTTGGCACTGGAAGCTTTGGACTTGGTTGCGGATTTTTTCTGAAGTAGTTGAGCAAAAGGCCCCAACGCCGAGAGCCCTTGTCAGGTCGGAGATCGCAGCTGGATCAGGTGGGCTGGGTATAGCAAGCTCAGGCAGCCTACTTCATCGCGCGATCGACCCAAGCATTTCCGCTCCCGCCGCCCGAGCCGGAATAACGGAAATAGGGCTCGCAGCGGGGGAAGTCCTCTCCCGCTGTCGTATAGGGGCGGTAGAACCACCAATAGTTCTTGTCGAGACAATGGGCCTCCGTGACCCTCTTCATGTGACCGAAGCCGATCAACCCACGGCTCGTAATGATCTCTACCTGATCGCCGGCTCGCGCAGGCCCGCTTGGCGACAGAGTGAGCACCAGCCCCAAGCTCGCGCCGATCGCGATCGCCCATCCAAATCTGAAGCAGGCTATACCTGTCATCCCTCTCACACTCCCATGCGGCAGTCCCGTCAAGCTGTGCGAGTCTAAACGAAGGCACACGTGCCGACAATCGAGCGAGTGAGCCGATTAAGCAACAGTCACACAAGAAATTACGGGTTGTGCTATATCCGCTACCCTGTACACAGCCGAAGCGCCACTAGGCGCCACCGCACAAGTGAAATGCTTTCTAAGGAGTACTCTGACATGGCGACTCAGCGAGATGAGACCGAGGAGCTTGCTGCTCAGATTGAGGCGATCCGCGCCGAAATGCAGAACATCAGCGCAACCATGGGTCGCCTTGCTGAAAAGGGCGTTCATCAGGCGCAAGATAAGGCTCTTGAGACCAAGGAAAGCGCCGAAGAGGCGATCAAGCAGAACCCACTCCAGGCTATTGCCATCGCGGCAGGGCTGGGACTGCTGATCGGCATCCTGACCCGCCGCTAGGAGAATCCCCAATGTTGCGGCTTGCGCTCTCAGTACTCTCCTCGATGCAGACTGGCGCACGGATCAAACAAACCGTGGAACAGTCTGTGCGACGGGCGGTGCTCGTCGCGGCCGCAATCGTGGTGCTGCTCTTTGCGTTCGCGTTTGGCTTGATCGTCCTTTATCAGGCCCTTGTTTTGTATGACTTCTCTCCGATCGGCGCGGCAGGCCTTATTGCAGGAGTACTGGCTGTCATCGGCCTTGTGCTTCTGCTTCTCGGAGTACATAAGCAAAGCCCAAAGCAGCCAGACTTCGTGAATGCGCCCGCCGAAGGATTGGCCATGGTGGACCAAAGCGTCAACAAGGCGATGAACCAGGTCGGCCCGCTTACGCTACTTGTCTTGGCCTTCGCCGCGGGCCTGCTTGCCAGCCGGCGTCGCTGACAGCCAATTGGTATGTGCGATCAAGCGCGTTGCCGACTTGGTCAACGTTGGAGGCGCAGCGTCCGGTCTGCGTCCCAATGTGCTTCCTTCTTGGCACTTGAAGCTACTTCGAATAAGGCGTTAGAAGCGCCCATCGGTTTAACAAGCGCCGGCTTAGCTCAGTTGGTAGAGCGGCTGATTTGTAATCAGTAGGTCGGGGGTTCGAATCCTCCAGCCGGCACCAACAACTTCGATGGTTTAATGAACAGCGTGGATACCGGCGGGTTT